>JABSSV010000401.1 GCA_013213875.1 Lysobacterales bacterium | reverse complement strand
TGACCCAGCTCCACGCTGGCGGCAAGTTTGATAGCAACTCCTACAAGGTTTCCGGTGGCCTGCATGGCGTGGGCGTGTCCGTGGTTAACGCCCTCTCAACGGATCTGGAAGTTTGGGTCAAACGCGATGGCAAGGAACACCACATCGCCTTTCAGGATGGGGACAAGTCCTCGGAACTGACCGTTATTGGTGAGGTCGGACGCCGGAATACGGGTACGCGGGTGCGCTTCTGGCCTGACGGAAAATATTTCGACAGCCCCAATATCGCTGTCAAGCGGCTGCGTCACCTGCTGCGCGCCAAGGCCGTGCTGTGCCCGGGCCTGCAGGTCACCCTGGTGGTGGCCAAAGAGGGTGAAAAGGAAAGCTGGCAGTATGAGGACGGCCTGTCCGAATACCTGTTGACCGAGCTGGGCAGCCAGGCCCTGTTGCCGGCCGAGCCCTTCACCGGTGATATGAAGGGGACCGATTCCGAAGTGGCCTGGGCCCTGTCCTGGGTGCCGGAAGGCACGGCCATTCAGGAAAGCTACGTCAACCTGATCCCAACCGCCCAGGGTGGCACGCACGTTAATGGGCTGCGCTCGGGCGTGGTGGAGGCGCTGCGCGAGTTCTGCGAACTTCACAGCCTGCTGCCGAGAGGCGTGCGGCTGGCACCGGAAGATGTCTGGGACCGCGTGTCTTACATTCTCTCCACGCGCATGACCGATCCGCAGTTCAGTGGCCAGACCAAGGAGCGCCTGTCCAGCCGTTCGGCCGCATCATTCGTCTCCGGCGTGGCCAAGGACGCCTTCAGCCTGTGGCTCAACGAACATGTGAGCGATGGCGAGGAAATTGCGCGTCTGGCCATCGAAAATGCGCAGAAGCGCATGCAGAAAAGCAAAAAGGTTGCGCGCAAGAAAGTCACCCAGGGCCCGGCCCTGCCCGGCAAGCTGGCGGACTGTACCAGTGAAGACCTGGCGGTTACGGAGCTGTTTCTGGTCGAGGGTGATTCAGCCGGTGGCTCGGCCAAGCAGGCACGCAACCGCGAGTACCAGGCCATCCTGCCCCTGCGCGGCAAGATTCTGAATACCTGGGAAGTCGAGTCCGACGCGGTGCTCTCCAATCAGGAGGTACACGATATTTCCGTGGCCATCGGCGTCGATCCGGGCTCGGACAAGATCAGCGGCCTGCGCTACGGCAAGGTCATCATCCTGGCCGACGCGGACTCGGACGGACTGCACATTGCCACGCTGCTGACGGCCCTGTTCATGCAGCATTTTCGCCCCCTGGTGGAGACCGGCCATATCTTTGTCGCCATGCCGCCGCTCTATCGCATCGATGTGGGCAAGGAGACCCACTACGCACTGGATGCGGAGGAGCGCGCAGGCATTCTCGAGATGATTGCGGCCGAGAAAAAGAAGGGCAAGATCACCGAGACCCGCTTTAAGGGCCTGGGCGAAATGAATCCGCTCCAGCTGCGCGAATCAACCATCGATCCGGACACGCGCCGCCTGGTGCAACTGACCGTAGAAAGCGAGCGCGCCACCCGGCGTGTCATGGACATGCTGCTGTGTAAAAAGCGCGCCAGCGACCGCAAAGCATGGCTGGAAGACAAGGGCGACCTTGCTTCTTTCTAAGCCCATATGAAGAAACAATTAAGCCAGGACAATCATGAGCGACCTGACGCAGAGCTTTACTGATCACGAACAAATCCCGCTGAAAGATTACGCCGAGCGGGCCTACCTGGACTACTCCATGTATGTGGTGCTGGATCGGGCCCTGCCGCATATCGGTGATGGATTGAAGCCGGTGCAGCGCCGCATCGTGTATGCCATGAGTGAGCTGGGCCTGTCGGCAGCCTCCAAGCACAAGAAATCCGCCCGAACCGTGGGCGATGTGCTGGGCAAGTTCCATCCTCACGGTGACTCGGCCTGCTATGAAGCCATGGTGCTCATGGCCCAGCCCTTCTCCTATCGGTATCCGCTCATTGACGGCCAGGGCAACTTCGGTTCCCCGGACGATCCGAAATCCTTTGCCGCCATGCGCTACACGGAGTCGCGCCTGGCACCCTATGCCAAGCTGCTGCTACGGGAACTGGGCATGGGCACGGTGGCGTTCCAGCCCAACTTTGATGGCACGCTGAAAGAACCGGTATTACTGCCCTCACGGGTACCCAATGTGCTGCTGAATGGCAGCACCGGTATCGCCGTTGGCATGGCCACGGACATTCCGCCGCACAATTTGCGCGAAGTGGTCAGCGCGGCCATCCGCCTGCTGGATGAGCCTAAAGCCACCGTGCCGGAGCTTTGTGAGCATGTACAGGGGCCGGACTTTCCCACCGAGGCGGAGATCATCACGCCCCGCGCAGACCTGCTGAAAATCTATGAGACCGGTCACGGCTCGGTCAAAATGCGTGCGATCTGGGAAAAGGAAGACGGCGAAATCGTTATCACTGCCCTGCCCCATCAGGTCTCGCCAGCCAAGATCCTGGAACAGATCGCCGCCCAGATGCGCAGTAAGAAATTACCGATGGTGGAAGACCTGCGCGATGAATCGGATCACGAGAATCCGACGCGGCTGGTGATCGTTCCCCGTTCCAACCGGGTCGATACGGACCAGGTCATGAACCATCTGTTTGCCACCACGGATTTGGAGCGTAACTACCGCGTCAACCTCAATATTATCGGCATCAACGGTAAACCCCAGGTGCTGGACCTGCGCAGCCTGCTGAAGCAGTGGCTGAAGTTCCGCACGGACACGGTCACGCGCCGGCTGGAATTCCGTCTCGATCAGGTAGTGGACCGGCTGCACATTCTTGAAGGTCTGATGATCGCCTATCTGAATATTGACGAGGTGATCCAGATCATTCGCAGCGAAGACGAGCCCAAGCCCGTGTTGATGGAACGCTTCGGCATTACCGCCACCCAGGCGGAAGCCATTCTGGAGCTGAAGCTGCGTAATCTGGCCAAGCTGGAAGAAATGAAGATTCGCGGCGAGCAGGACAAGCTCGACGCCGAACGCGAGGAACTGGAAAAGATTCTGGGCTCCAAGGCGCGCATGAAAACGCTGATCAAAAAGGAACTGACGGAAGACGCCGAGCAGTATGGTGATGCACGGCGCTCCCGCTTAGTGGAGCGCGATGCGGCTCAGGCGCTGAAGGAAGAGGACCTGCTGACCTCCGAGCCCTGCACCGTGGTGCTGTCCAAGGCGGGCTGGGTACGATCGGCCAAAGGCCATGACATTGACGCCAGCACCCTGAACTACAAAGCCGGTGATGAATACGGCCATGCGGCACGCGGGCGCAGCAATCAGCAGGCCATATTTCTCGATTCCGTGGGCCGTGCCTATGCACTGCCAGCCCACACGCTGCCCTCGGCACGCAGTCTCGGCGAGCCCCTGACCAGCCGCTTCAATCTGGCGGAAGGGGCGCGCTTTCTCTATGCGCTGGCCGGCGCGGGCGAGCAACGTATCGTGCTGGCCTCAAGCTTCGGCTACGGTTTTGTCACGCAGCTGGAGAACCTGCACAGCCGCATGAAGGCCGGCAAGGCCATGCTAACCGTGCGCGATGGCGCCGAACCGGTCATGCCCGCCTATGTATCGGAACAGGCCGAAACCGTGGTCTGCGCGACCAGCGAAGGTCATCTGCTGGCCTTCCCGCTGGCGGAGCTGCCGGAACTGGCCAAGGGCAAAGGCAACAAGCTGATTCAGATACCACCGGCGCGGCTCAAAGCCGGTGAAGAGCGTATGGTGGGTATGGTCGTTCTGGGCCCCGGCGAGGAACTGCTGGTCTGGGCCGGTCAGCGCTATTTGCGCATGGGTCAGAAAGACCTGGAACATTACCAGGCGGACCGCGCCAAGCGGGGCCGTAAACTGCCGCGCGGCTTCCAGCGGGTCACCATGCTGGAACTGGCCAGCGACTAGCGCCGGTTCATGGCGCACCGCAGGCCTGCCAGCAGCCGCTACTTACAGCACTGAACCAGCGACCTCACCTCAGCGTCAGGGGGTCACCGGGCTGACTCCGGGATCGGCCCGGCGCAGGCTACTGCTCGATGTTGAAGCGGCTGCCGAATTTACTCGCCAGCTGCACCAGGAAGCGCTCGTAGGGGTCCAGCGTTTTGTGCTGACGAATCACCTCTTTTGCCAGGCCAGGCCGGTCCGTGATGATGCCGTCAACACCCTTACTGATCATGGCCGACATGAGCGCAAAATCATTTACGGTCCAGGTCAGTACGGAACGCTCCCGCTCCTGGGCCAACGTCACAAATCGTCGATTGGCGAAACGTGCGTTGACGGCAAAGAAGTCCACCTCCAGCCGGGTCAGATCACCGAGGGATACGGAGGCCAGCAGGCCCGTAGGCCAGCTGGGCCGCAGCTGCTGCATCTTGCGCACACCGGGCAGGCTCAGGGACATGATCACCACCTGGTCTTCCATACCGGCCTGCTCCACCAGTGCCGCCACCCGCTCCTCCAGACGCGTTTCGCGACCATAGTATTTCAGCTCGATATTGACCTTGATCCGGTCCTTTGCCAGCGCCAGCACATCCGCAAATAGCGGCACGCGTTCGGCGCTGAACTTCGGGTCTTTCCAGGACCCGATATCGACCGCTTGCAGCTCGACCAAAGGCGCATCAAAGGCCGTTAGTGGTGAACCGGCCACCTTCATGAGATCGCGATCATGCATGACCACGACGTTGCCTTCCGCCGTCTCCTGCACATCGATTTCTACCCAGTCCGCGCCCTGCTCGATAGCGGTCCGGATCGCGGCCAGGGTATTTTCCGGTGCATCCCAGGAGGCGCCCCGGTGGGCCATGACTTCCGGTACCTGTTCCGGTTTGAGCTGTTTGAATTGCTGCAGGAAGACAAAGGCCGCGACCACAATCAGCGTGACCAGTCCGAGCAGCACCCAGCGACCCGGTACCTGCCAGTCATGCTGGGCATCAAGCAGCGCCAGTTGCCGGGAAGCCTGAGCGGGCAAGTCCTGCGCCAGGCGTTCATAGAGCAGCAAAATGCCCAGCATGAGCGTCACGCCGGCCAGCAGGCTCACAAAGAAATTCAGCAGGGACCAGACGGCTACCACTCCGCCCATAAACCAGGCCAGGCGCTCCAGCGACGAGCCTGCCATTGCCATGGCCGCCCAGGCTCCCAGATCCAGCACCGCCGACACCAGGGCAGAAAGCCCGGCGAATACCAGCACCCAAACCGCCAGCAACAGCATTAATTGACGACGGTGACCGGCCACGAGCTGTTGACTAAGGCCCAGCACCTCACCCGGCTTGCCCTGGCCCAGCAGCAACAGTGGCAGGGCCAGCACCCAGCCTGAGAGCATGCGAAACAGAAGCACCGCCATGAGCAACAGAATCACAACAATAAGCGCACCAGCGGTCCAAAACTCCGGCGGACGCTCCTGCAGGTAATAATTGATGTCGAACTCGGTCAGGTAGCGGAAGAAAATGAATCCGGCCACGGCCATAAAAGGCGCCGTCAGTAGCACCAACTTCAACAGCATGCGCAGCGAGAGTTGAAACAGATCTTGCAGGCGCATAAGCATAAAACGACCCAGACGCCAGAGCCCCACCGACTCGGACTGACGGGCCCGGTAGCCAGCCACCAGATTGGCCGCACTCTCGAACACCGCCACCGTGATCGCCAGCGCCGCTGCGAACAGCAGCAGCAGGAATCCACGCGGGGACAGGAAGTAGAACAGGATGTCCTGATCGGTCAGCGCCGCGTCACCGGAGGCGAGCACCGCCCAGCCCACCACCAGCGACAGCAGCGGCCCGAGCACCGCGAAGACCAGCAGGCTGGCCGCCAGGTGAATCGCCAGAAACTGCTTCCAGTGCTTGCGGAACAAGACCCAGATGGTCCCCATATCGTCTTTTAGCCCCATGCCCCCAGCCTAGCGGAGAAACTCAGTCTTCGCAGCAGGTCCTATCATGCATACTCCGCGCGGGTCTCGACCTCGGGATGTAATTCCGCGAGCGAAATAGACAAACCATTCTCCGTGACCACCCGCGCGTGATAGCGACGCAGCCGGCGCGGCTCCGGTACGCCGCAGGAGTGGGAAATGATGGAAACCTCTTTCATCAGATTCTTGGCATAGTTCGCTACCCGGACCGACTTGTCCGTTGGATCCAGGCCTTTCTGAAAGCGCGGATCATGGGTGGTAATGCCCGTCGGGCAGGTGTTGCGATTGCATTTCATGGCCTGAATACAGCCCAGCGCAAACATAAAGCCACGGGCAGAATTAATAGCATCGGCACCGGCGCAGAGCGCCCAGGCCACCTCTGAGGGTGTGATGCGCTTGCCCGAGGCCAGCACCCGAATGCGCGAGCGCAGACCGTACTCATTGAGCTTGTCGACCAGCATGGGCAGAGACTCGCGCAGGGGCAGACCCATCTCATCCATCAGCGGCTGCGGCGCAGCCCCGGTGCCCCCATCGCCGGAATCAACGGTAATGAAATCCGGCGCGCATTCGATGCCACGCTGATGAATCAGGCGAAAGAACTCATCCATCCAGCCATAGGCGCCCACCACGGCCTTAAAGCCGGTCGGCAAACCGCTGACATCGCGAATATGGTTGATCATATCGAGCAGATCACCCAGCGAATCAATTTCCGGATGACGGTTGGGGCTGATACTGTCTTTGCCCACGGGAATGCCACGAATACCGGCAATCTCCTCGTTCACCTTAACGCCAGGCAGGATGCCGCCCTTGCCGGGTTTGGCGCCCTGGGACAGCTTCAGCTCTATCATTTTCACCTGGGGCGTGGCGCCAATTTCCCGCAGCCGCTCATCCGACAGCCTGCCGGCCTCATCCCGACAACCGTACTTGGCTGTTCCAATCTGGAACACCACGTCGCAATCGCCTTCCAGATGCCAGGGCGCCAGCCCTCCCTCTCCGGTATTGAGCCAGATGCCCGCCCGGGACGCTCCCCGTGACAGGGCGCGCACGGCCGGGCGCGACAGCGCGCCGTAGCTCATGGCACTGATATTGAAAAAGGAGGTGGTCTCATAAGGCTGCGCCGCATGCGGCCCGAATACGATGGGCGAAACGGGGGCCACTTCTTCTTCCAACTGCGGAAACATGCAGTTGGCAAACATAACCGTACCCTCGTGCTGCAGGTTTTTCGTGGAGCCGAAAGCCACCGTGTTGTCGCTGTCCTTGGAAGCGCTTTCGGCCCAATTTCGCTGGGCCCGATTGAAGGGCAACTCCTCCCGGTCCATGGCGAAAAAATACTGTCGAAAAAACTCACCGAGATGGGTAAAAAAGCCGCGAAAACGACCCACCACAGGATAGTTGCGCCGAATGGTGTTGGCGGTCTGCAAGCGGTCGATAATAAACATCAGGACCAGAACCAGCAGCGCAACCCCCTCGACAAATACGAACAGGGTGGCCATCCATTCGAGGCTGACCAGCACAAACGGGGGTACTTCAAACATCACAAGCTCCTCCAAAAGCACAACCGGCTTGGCACACGGTTGGTTCCACTACTCCCTCCTTAGCTGTCTGGCTCCAGCCAGATCGTTGTTGCCATGCGCCCACTGGCGGCGTCACGTCGATGGGAAAAGAACCGTTCCGCATCAGTATAGGTACAAAAATTACCGCCATGCACATCGGTAACGCCCACCTGCCCCAGGGCCGCGCGGGCCAGCGCCGGCAGATCCGCGTGCACGCGACCCTGATAGCGTTTGAAGCCACCCTCAAGCCAGGGCCAGGCATGACGGAAATCCCGCTCAAAGTCCGCGCCCACTTCGTAGGCTCCAACACCGATCGCCGGGCCTATCCAGGCCAGAAGCTGCTCCGGCGGCCGGCCCATGGCGCGGACCGCGCGGGCCAGAATGCCGGCCCGCAGGCCCCGCCAACCCGCATGCACCGCCGCCACCCGGGATCCACCCCGATCGCAGAAAAGTACCGGCAGGCAATCGGCAGTCAACACGGTACAGGGCAGCAAAGTGTGGTCGGTCCAGCTGCCATCCGCTTCCGGCGGGGTGGCGCCCAGGGTCGTGCGATCCAGCACGCGGTCACCATGTACCTGCCGCAACCAGCCGGGTGGAGCCGGCAGACAGGCCGCAAAGCGCCGGCGGTTTTCCTGCACATGGTCCGGCGCATCAGCCGTTGCCAGGCTGAGATTCAGGCTGCCAAAGCCGGCCATGCTCACACCGCCGGTGCGGGTGGTACTGAAGGCCCGCACGGAAGCCGGCGCCGGCCAATCGGGTATCACCTGCTGCGCCGCGGAGAGACTCAAGGCGCATCCGCCTCGCGCAGAGCCGCCAGCAGCGCCAGCAAGTCGTCTGGCAACGGCGCGTCAAAGCTCTGCCACTGTTCGCTGGCTGGATGCTGCAAGCGCAGCGTGCGGGCATGCAGGGCCTGGCGCTGCAGTTGCTGTAGGGCCGTGAGCACCTCCGCTGCCAGACCTTTGACGCCGCGCACACTGCGGCCATACAAAGGATCAGCCGCCAGCGCGTGGCCCAGATGCTGGAGGTGAACCCGTATCTGGTGCGTACGGCCGGACTCCAGCGACACCTCCAGATGGCTGAAATGGGCGAACGCTTCCAGCCGGCGAAAATGGGTCACGGCGGGCTTACCGCCCGCCACCACGGCCATGCGAATGCGGTCACGGGGATGGCGGCCGATCGGCGCGTCCACCGTTCCTCGCGCTGGCAGATCACCCAGGGCTACGCATTTATAGATGCGGCTCATGGTACGGGCCTGCAGCTGTGCCACCAGGCTCCGGTGGGCGCGCAGGCTGGCAGCAACCACCATCACACCGGTGGTGTCCTTGTCGAGCCGATGCACAATGCCGCCGCGCGGCAGGGCGGCCAACTCCGGGCGATGATGCAACAGCCCATTCTGCAGCGTGCCCGTGGCATGGCCTGCCGCCGGATGGACCACCAGGCCAGCCGGCTTGTTCAGAACGATCAGATCCTCATCCTCGAACAGCAGTTCCAGGGGCAATGGCTCCGGCAATACCTCATCATCAGCAGGCGCCAGCTGCGCCTGCAGCGTCAGCCATTCCCCCCCGCTCAAGCGTTGACTGGGCTTCACGGACCGGCCGTCCAGCTGCAACGCGCCCTCCTTGATCCAGCGCTGCAAGCGCGCACGCGAGTAGTCACTCAGCAGCTCGCCGGCAGCCTGATCCAGGCGCTGGCCTGCCCACTCGGGACCCAGCTGCAGCCGGTGTTCAATCGTTTCGTTCATGGAGGACTCACCATAGGCGCATTGTAGGGGCCGGGCACCGGCTAGTGAAAGGCGTCCCGATCCAGTAGAATCCACGGCCTGAATCACGGCCATCCCCAGCCCGACCGGAAATACATGATGCTCCAGACCCTGCGCCTCCCGCTCCTGCTCCTCCTTACCCTGCTGATCGGCCTTGCCGGCTGCAGCAACAAAGATGAGCTGGTTGAAGACAACCGGACAGCCGAAGATCTTTATCTGGAGGCCAAAAGCCGCCTGGAGAATGACAACTGGCAGGGCGCCGTGCGCGCCTATCGCGCGCTGCAGACACGCTATCCCTTCGGCCGCTATGCGGAGCAGGCGCAGCTGGAAATGGCCTATGCCTACTATCGGGCCAGTCAGCCAGAGCAGGCTCTGGCCACGGCAGACCGCTTTATCCGCACCTATCCAGCGCATCCGAATCTGGACTACGCCTACTACATCCGGGGCCTGACCAACTACGATCTGCGCGTAGGCTTCCTGGAGCGGTTGTTTCCCAGCCGTGTACGCGATCGTGACCAGAGCTCAGCCCTTGAGGCTTTCCGGGATTTCGACGAACTGATCCGGCGCTTCCCGGACAGCCGCTACGCGCCCGACGCACGACAACGTATGGTGTTCCTGCGCAATAACCTGTCCTACTACGAAATTGACGTGGCCAACTACTATATGCGCCGCAAGGCCTATGTGGCCGCCGTCAACCGGGCAAAATACTTGCTGGAGACCTATCCGGGCAGCCCTGAAGCCAGTGAGGCACTGCTGGTGCTGCACGAGGCCTACACGGAGCTGGATATGACCGAACTGGCCGATGACGCGCTACGCGTGCTGGAATACAACGAGCCGGATCACCCCTACCTTACCGGTGATTACGGTAAAAAGAGCATCTGGGATCGACTCTGGCCCTGGGGCGACGACGACTAAATCAGCCTAGCTGCGGCCCTCACGCCAGCCCGAGGTGATCGGGTAACGCCGGTCGCGGCCAAAACCGCGGCTGGTGATTCGCGTACCCGGTGAGCCCTGTCGCCGCTTGTATTCATTGATAAGCACCAGGCCGGCCACGCGCCGCACCATGGCCTCCTCGAAGCCGGCGGCCACAATGTCCTTGATGGACCAGTCCAGATCCACAAAGCGGTGCAGCACGGCATCCAGCACCTCATAGGGCGGCAAACTGTCCTGATCCACCTGATCCGGCCGCAGCTCAGCGGACGGCGGGCGTTCAATCACTGCCTCCGGGATGGCCGGGGAGAGGGAGTTGCGATAGCGGCTGAGGGCGTAGACACGGGTTTTCAGACAGTCCTTCAGCGGCGAGTAGCCACCGCACATATCGCCATAAATGGTGCTGTAACCTACCGCCAGTTCGCTCTTGTTGCTGGTCGCCAGTGGCAGCCAGCCGAATTTATTGGACAGGGCCATGATCAGGTTGCCACG
>JABSSV010000400.1 GCA_013213875.1 Lysobacterales bacterium | reverse complement strand
GCCGCAGCGCCGCGGGCCGCCCTGGCGGCGCAGCTGGATGATCTGATCTACCCGGGGTTTTTGCTTGAGCTCGGCGAGGGTCGCTTTCCGCATTACCCGCGCTATCTGGAAGGCGCCGAGCTGCGCTGGCAGCGCGCGCAGGAGGATCCGGGGCGTGATCTGCGCACGCTCACGCGCTTTGCACCTTTCTGGGCACGCTACGAGCAGGCGCTGGAAACGGACAATTACACGCGGGCTCTCGATGATTATCGTTGGCTGCTGGCGGAATTTCGCGTGTCTCTGTTCGCGCAGCAGCTGAAGACGGATGGCAAGGTGTCGGAAAAGCGCCTGACGCAGGCCTGGCAGGCCGTGCTTGCACGCCGTGAACAGTAAGCCCGTGCCTCACGTTGACCTGTACCGGTGCTGGGTTAAGCTGGCGTCATGAGCACGATAGACGCCAGCCCTGACACCTTGCAGCAATGGCTGCAGCAGTACCACGCTTCGGCCGGCAGTGAGCCCGCGGACAGTCTGGCACTGCTGCAGGGCCTGCAGCATGGGCCGCTGCGGGAGGCGGTGGCTCAGACGCAGCTGCAGGCACTGCTGGAGGAGTTGGCCAGGCTTTCCGCCGACCCCCGTACCGTCTGTAGCGCGCTGTTGTTTGTGGCCTGCCTCCATGGTGAGGATTTTGAGCACTGGCGTGGCCGGCTGCCGGATGGGGTAGAAGCGCAGCTGGACAGCCTCCTGCGCCTGCAGCAGGTACAGGCCGAACATGGGGTGCCCGGAGCCGAAGCCAGTGCGGAAGGACTGCGGCGTCTGCTGCTGGCACTGGTTAACGATGTGCGTGTGGTGCTGATCGCCCTGGCCTGGCAGCTGGTGCAGCTGCGCGGGGCCAAGTCCGATCCGGAGCGGGCCGCAGAGCTGGCCCGGGAGACCATGCTGATCCATGCACCGCTGGCGAACCGGCTCGGCGTTTGGCAGCTTAAATGGGAGCTGGAGGATCTGGCCTTCCGCTTTAGTGAGCCGGACGCCTACCAGCGCATTGCCCGACAGGTGGCAGAACGGCGCGCGGACCGCGAGGCGTTTATTCAGGACTTCATCGCCCGGCTGCGCGATCTTCTGGGTGAGGCAGGCCTGGCCGGCGAGGTGGTTGGGCGGCCCAAACACATCTACAGCATCTATCGCAAAATGCAGCGCAAGGACCTGGCCATTCGCGAGCTGTTCGATCTGCGCGCCGTGCGTGTGCTGGTGGAGGATGTGGCGGCCTGTTATTCGGTGCTGGGTCTGGTGCATACGCACTGGCAGCCCATACCCGGGGAGTTCGACGATTACATCACCACGCCCAAGGGCAATAACTATCAGTCACTGCACACGGCGGTGATCGGCCCGGAAGGCAAAGCGGTTGAGGTGCAGATCCGTACCTGGGCCATGAACGAGCACGCGGAACTCGGGGTGGCGGCGCACTGGCGCTATAAAGAGGGCGGACCCAATGATCCGGCCTTTGACCGCAAGATTGTGGCCATGCGCCAGCTGCTGGATGCCGGGGAGGAGCCGCTGGATGATCAGGCTCTGCTGGACGGATTTCAGTCCGTCACCAGCGAAGATCGTGTCTATGTGCTGACGCCCCGGGGGAAGGTGGTCGATCTGGCCTCGGGCGCCACGGTGCTGGACTTTGCCTATCAGGTGCACACGGAAGTGGGGCACCGCTGCCGGGGCGCCAAGGTCAATGGCCGCATTGTGCCCCTGACGCACAAGGTGGCCAACGGTGATCGTATCGAAATCCTCACCGCCAAAGACCCTCGGCCCAGTCGCGACTGGCTGAATCCGAAGCTGGGGTTCATTCACGGTGCCCGGGCCCGGGCCAAGGTGCGCAACTGGTTCAAGAAAGAAGGCCATGACGAACATGTTCGCGAGGGCGCTGAACTGGTGGCTGAAGAGCTGCGCCGCATGGGCATGAGCGAGAGCGAGTTGGAAGGCGTGCCGGAGAAATTCCAGCATCAGCGCCGTGAGGATTTGTACGCGGCGGTCGGCAATGGTGACCTTACGGTGGCGCAGGTGGTGAGCGCGGCAGAACGGCTGCACCTACGGCCCACGGAGACCACGGCGGAGGACCTGCTGACGCGTACGCCCCGGCGTGCCAAGAGTACCAAGGGCGCCCATAAGGATACGGATGGCGGTATTCGCATTGAAGGTGTGGGCAAGTTACTGACCAGCTTTGCTAAGTGCTGTCAGCCGGTGCCGGGTGACCCGGTGGTGGGCTACATCACACGCGGGCGGGGTGTGACCATTCATCGGGCGGATTGTGCCAATGTGCTGCGCTGGCAACAGGCCGAGCCCCATCGTCTGCTGGAGGTGCGCTGGGGCAGCCGCGATGAGGGGCGCTACTCGGTCGGACTGCAGCTCATCGCCTTCAACCGTCGCGAATTGTTCAAGGATATTTCCTCGGTGATGGCCTCAGCGGAAGTGCCGGTGACCAATATCTCCAGTCATCTTGATCGCGAGCAGGAGCAGATGAACATCCGTCTGCAGGTCGAGGTGCGTCACTACCAGCAGCTGAGCGACCTGCTGGCGCGCCTGGGCAATATTCGCAACGTGCTGGAGGTGCGGCGCCTGCGCGAACCGGCGGCCTGACCGTTGGACTCAGTCCCTCAGGCCTTGCAGCAGGGTCTGGATATTGGCCTTGGCCGCATCTTTGGAAAAATGCGCGCGCACATTGGCCAACCCGTTATCAGCCAGAGTCTGCCATAGCGTGGCGTCTTCATAGACTTGCACCACGGCGTCGGCGAAGGCGGTCGCCTCATCGGCTACCATCACGTCCTTGCCATGCTCCGCATGAATACCCTCTACCGCAGCGGACGTGGCCACCACCGGCTGTCCATGGGCCATGGCCTGATTCACCTTGCCTTTCACGCCCGCTCCATAGCGCAGCGGCGCAACGGACAGGCGGCACTGATCCAGGAATGGCTCCAGCGTCTCCACAAAGCCGTGGAATTTCACCCCCTCGGCCGCCCCCAGCGCTGCTACCTCATCAGGTGCCTTGCTGCCGATCAGATGGAACCGGACCCCGGGCAGGCGCGCGTGCACCAGCGGCCAGATTTCCTCAACGAACCAGCATGCGGCATCCACGTTGGGCGGATGCTGATAGCCGCCAACGAAATACAGGTCCTTGCGTGCACCGTAGTCGGCGTTGCCGGGAGCCAGTTCATGGATGTTGGAGAGAATAAAGACGCGTGCCTCCGGGACCACCTCGCGCAGTAATTCCTGCTCCACCGGACTCACCACCAGGGTTGCCTCAGCGGCCCGGAT
>JABSSV010000040.1 GCA_013213875.1 Lysobacterales bacterium | reverse complement strand
GTCCCCCCTGGTTTATCGCCATGGATCTGCTGGGTGCCTATCTGCCCATGGCCTTCTGGGGTGGCAAGCTCGCTCGTCGGAAGACGCTGGCAAACGCGAAGTAAAGAGCGATTCTCCGCGCGCGGTGATTTTTGAGATACTGATTAAGTTCGTCTACACTAAAATTTCACAGGCCTGATGTTAGGGCCAGAACCGGCAAGGATGCGAGGGGACGCTAACCCGTACACAGGTTATCAGTTGCTACAAGTTTTGGCGCTGGGTTTTGGCGCGATGCCGTCGTTGCTGACAATCTGACAATCGCTATTGCTTCACGCTGGTGAGTGTGCCAAGTCTTCGGGCGAAGCTGCGCGCTGGCATTCTTTAGAACTCTTCGGGGGACTACTAATGAAGGTTGATTGCACTATCTGGCGGCGCATGCTGCCCGCTCTGGCTGCGCTCATGCTGGTCAATACGGCGCAGGCGCAAGATGAGAAACCCAATATTCTGGTGATCTGGGGTGACGATATCGGCTGGCAGAATGTCAGCGCTTATGGCATGGGTACCATGGGCTACACCACGCCCAATATCGACCAGATCGGTAACGAAGGTATCCGCTTCACCGATCACTACGCCCAGCCTTCCTGCACCGCCGGGCGTGCGGCTTTCATGACGGGCCAGTATCCCATTCGCTCGGGTATGACCACGGTAGGTCAGCCGGGCGATCTGCTGGGGTGGCAGCCCGCGTCACCGAGCATCGCCGAGCTGCTCAAAGCCCATGGCTATGCTACGGGCCATTTCGGTAAGAGCCATCTTGGCGACCGCAATGAGCATCTGCCCACCAACCATGGCTTTGACGAGTTCTTCGGTAACCTTTATCACCTGAACGTCTCGGAAGAGGAAGAGCAGCGTGATTATCAGAACTTCGCCAATAATTATCCCGGCGGCGCTGAGGCCTATGCCAAAAAGTTTGGTGCACGCGGTGTGATTCACTCCTTTGCGACGGATAAAAACGACCGCACGGTGGATGAGCGCTTCGGCCGCATAGGCAAGCAGACCATTACTGATACGGGCCAGCTGACTCAGGAGCGAATGAAGGACTTTGACGGTGGCGAGGTGATCCCCCTGGCCAAGGACTTCATGCTCAAAGCCAAGGAGGCGGGCAAGCCCTTTTTTATCTGGCTTAACCCCACGCGCATGCACGTTTACACGCGCCTGAATGACCGCTGGCGCTACGCGGCGGAAAACGACACCAGCGAGGCAGACCTGCATGGCTCAGGCATGCTGCAGCATGACTATGAGATCGGCGATGTGCTGCAGTTCCTGAAGGATAACGGCCTGGAGGAGAACACCATCGTCTGGTACTCCACCGATAACGGCCCGGAACATGCCTCCTGGCCTCATGGTGGCACCACGCCGTTTCGCGGTGCCAAGATGGGCACCTTTGAAGGCGGTGTGCGGGTAATTTCCATGCTGCGCTGGCCGCGGGCCATTGAGCCGGGCAAGACGCTTAACGGCATTCAGACGCACATGGACATGTTCACCACGCTGGCGGCAGCGGCGGGCATTGAAGATCCGAATGCCGAAGTTATGGCGGACAAGAAACAGTACATTGACGGCGTGAATAACCTGGCCTACTGGCTCGGGGAATCAGATGAATCGGAGCGTGATGATTTCTTCTACTACTACGAGAATCGCCTCGCGGCCTACCGCATGCAGCAGTGGAAATTCCATTTCTCGGAAAAGGAAACCTACTACAGCAACGTGAAGCCACGTACCGTGCCGCTGCTGTTCAACCTGCGCATGGATCCCTTCGAAAGCTATGACAATGAAGATTCTTACGGTCATCTGCTGCAGAAGGTCTCCTGGCTCATGGCGCCCATGGGTGAACGCATGAACGCGCATCTGCAAACGCTGGTGGACTATCCGCCGGTGCAGGGCAGCAAGTCCTTTGACATGTCCAATGTGGTAGAGGAATTTACCCAAAAAGGACGTCAGTAAAAAGCTAATGCTGCGGCCGCCCGCTCAAAGCGGTGCGGCCGCAGCAGCGGTCTTACGCCGGGCCAGGGGCGCCTGTGTGAAGAAGTCCCGGGGGGGAATATGAGAGCACTGCTTTTTAGTGTTTTGCTGCTTGCGGCCAGCACCTTACCAGCCCAGCAGTTGGCGCCGGCGCTGGTGGAGCGCCTGGATGCACGCCTGAATCAGTCCGTTGAGGGCATGGCACCCGGCCTGGCGGTTGGTGTGGTGCGAGACGGGCAGGTCATCTTTGAGCGTTATCTCGGCTATGCCAATCTTGAGCATGAGGTGCCCATTGACGCACACAGCCGCTTCAATATCGCTTCGAATGCCAAGCAGTTCACCGCACTCATGGTGCTGCAGCAGATGCAAGCGGGTCAGCTGCAGTTGGAACAGGATATCCGTGTGCTGCTGCCGGACTATTTCACCGAACTGGACACGCCTATCACGGTTAAGGATCTGCTTTCTCATCGCAGCGGTGTGCGCGATGTCTATGATTTGTGGGCGCTACAGGGCCATACCTGGTGGCGCCTTTTCGTAGACAACGAGGATGCGCTGGAACTGCTTCAGGCTCAGCAGGAACTGAACTTCACGCCGAATTCGGACACGCGCTATAGCAATTCCAACTACCTGTTGCTGACCGCCTTACTGGAAGCGGTTAGCGATGATTCCTTTGCCTCGCTTGCCGCGGGTACCTTTGCCCAGCTGGGCATGCAGGAAAGTGCTTTCCAGACCCACTACATGGCCGTGGTGCCGCACAAGGCACGGCCCTACGGCAGTTGGAACGGATGGCGTGAATACCCGCAAGTCACCGCCCTGTACGGTGATGGTGGCCTGTTTACCACGTTACCGGATCAGCTACGCTGGGAGCAGCTGCTCCAGCAGGACCAGGCCACCGTGTTGCCGCTGGCATTGCTGCAGGAGAGTCAACAACCACTGGCTAATGGGCAGGGCTATGGCCTCATGTTCGGACGCTATAAGGGCCAGGACTATGTCTATCACGATGGCAATACGGGTGCCTACAACGCGTCCTTTATGCGCTTTCCAGAGCAGCGGCTGGCGGTGGTCGTCATGTCCAATAACGGCAATCTGTCGACACGCCAGACCGCGCAAGCACTGGTTGATCTGATACTGGATTTGCCGCCAGAGTTTCCGGCGGGTCCCGACCGGGTGGAGACGGGTGGCGACCTGCAGGCACTGCCGGGCGTATACCAGACCGATGGGGGGGATCTCATGATGATTACCCAGCGCGATGGTGATCTGTATCGGGAACTGGCTGGCGCTGAGCCCGTGCGTTTGATCCCTGAGCGCGGTGGACTGTATCAGTACGCCAGCCGGGCAGATCTGAAAATGAATTTCTCGCAGATTGGTACGGCCCGGCAGCAGCTGACCATCTACCTGCCATCGCAGCCGCCGATCAGCTATCGCAGACTGGCCCTTCCGGAGCCGGTGGTTTCCGCGCCGGAAGACCTCAACGGGCGCTATTACAATGCGGAGACAGACACGGAAATCCTCATACGCCATGACGGCGATCAGGCGTATACGGTCACCAAGAACGGTCGTGCGCGGGAGGCGCAGTTGCTGTTGCCTGACCGCCTGCAGATGAACAGTTACCAGCTGCGGGTGGTGCGTGATGCGGAGCAGCAGGTGCAGGGTTTGCGCGTGGATAACCGCCGTATCCGCAACGTATGGTTTGTTCGAAGCTAAGGTTTTTCCTCCCCACGCATGACCTTTGTGACATGACAAGCTCCGGCTCGCGTGCCATGCTGCTGGGCCGCTTGCCTAGGGATGGCTCCCATGAATGATGTTCCGTCAGCGCCAACCACGGTCTTTGAAAGCGCCGTGGCGCCCTGGTTCTACCTGCTAACCATCGGCGTGCCCATGGGTATGCTCGCGCTGATCCTGACAACCGCGGGTCCCGCCACCCCTTTGGCCTGGGGCGTGGCGTTGGTGGCAGCCGTTTCGGCACTGGCCGTGCCGGTTTGGCTGCTGTGCTCCACGCGTTACGAGCTGAAGGCGGGTGCGCTGCTAATCCGTTCCGGACCCGTGCGCCAAACCATCGCACTCAGCGATATCCATGCGGTAAAGCCCAGTCACTCGCTGCTGGCTGCCCCGGCTCTGTCACTTAACCGGTTGGAGATTCGCTACGGCCGCGGGCAAATGACCCTGGTTTCACCGAAGGACCGGGTGGGCTTTTGTCGCGCCATCGGGCATGCGCTCGTGTGCGAGGAGCAGGCTGAAGGCTCATGAAGCGCACCGGTGCCATTGATTACGTGGAGATTCCGGCGCGGGATCTGGAGGCAAGCAAGCGGTTTTTTACGCAATGTTTTGGCTGGGCTTTTACCGACTATGGGCCCGATTACGCTGCCATTGAGCAGGCTGGCCTGGACGGGGGGTTCTATCGCTCTGAGACCTCAGCGCAGACGGCTAAAGGCAGCGCTCTGGTGGTGCTTTACAGCACCGATCTGGATGCCACGGAGGCACAGGTGAAAGCCGCAGGTGGCACCATCGCACGGGCCATCTTTCCATTTCCCGGTGGGCGCCGCTTCCATTTCTGTGATCCCAGTGGCAACGAATTTGCGGTCTGGTCCGACGCGCCGGTGGCTGGCTGAGCGGGCCGGGCGCCTGGAGCAGCTCACGCGACGCTCGCAGACACGCGTTATGTGCTGACCTTGCCATGGTGTGTGTGTTGATGGCCTGCGCCAGACATGCGGATGGACTTGCAAGCGGGCTCGGGTTTTTTTAACCACTTGATGGGGATATGCGCAATGCGTACGAACAAGCAGGTTTATCGCAGCGGACCCGCAGCGACTAAGTTTGCCCAGGCGGTGAAGGTAGGGGACGCACTGTATGTGTCCGGCCAGGTGGGTATGGACGAGAGCGGACACATCCCTGCTGATTTGGCCGCGCAAATGCAGCTGGCCTATGTCAACCTTGAGCAGGTGCTAGCGCAATTCGATGCGAGCATGGCGCATATCGTGGATGAAGTTTTCTTCGTCACCGATATGCAGGACTTCATGTCGGACGCCGCGGCGATATATGCCGCACGGCAAGCGGTCTACGGCGCCGAGCCGGCAGTCTGTCACAGTTTGCTGGGGGTTTCGGCCCTCGCGCTACCGGCGCTAAAAATCGAGATTAAATGCGTGGCTTGTGTTGCCCACGAGTCCGAGTCGCATCGCGCTAAGGCGAGTCGTTAACAATAGGCGATGAACGTCGTCGGCGCTGCGGCGGTCAACCGCGCTGAAGAACGATTGCTTGGGAAGGTGTGAGTTAATGACGCTACAGGAAATGCAGCGGGATATGGACCGGGCCTATGGCGCGGGAGCGACCGGCGTGCTGGTGTCAGGGCTGGTATGGTGCCTGGCGGGGGCTACAGGTCTGGTCGGGGGTGCCTGGACCGCCATGCTGACCTTGTTCTTTGGTGGCATGTTGATTTTCCCTCTGTCCGTTGTCCTCGCTAGAGCGATGGGGCACAGCGCACGCCATGCGTCCGATAATGGCCTGCGCCATCTGGCGCTGGAAAGTCTGGCCCTGCTTTTTGCTGGTCTGTTCTTGGCGTTCAGTATGGCCCTGCGGGAACCGGCTTTTTTCTTTCCCATCATGTTGCTGGCCATCGGTGCACGCTATCTGCTGTTCCAGACCCTTTACGGGCGCCGGAGCTACTGGTGCCTGGGTGCGCTCTTGATGCTGGCCGGTGCGCTGTGCCTCGCGCTAGAGGCACCGATGTTGACCGGGGCTTTCGCCGGCGGCGTGATTGAGATCGGTTTCGCGCTGGTGCTGATGCGGCAGGTCCGCGCCGGGGCCGGGGGCTTGCGCCAGTAGGCATCTTTGGCGTCCTTGTGCCGGGCCGGAACCCGGTCTTTGCTAGGCTCCAGTCACAGTAACGCCTGGAAAACACCGGGCCACCGTTGATCCGATCAAGGAGTTATTGGCCGCGACTTCGCTTCGGC
>JABSSV010000004.1 GCA_013213875.1 Lysobacterales bacterium | reverse complement strand
ATTCCAGTGCGAAATTAGTGGCTGTGGCAATGCACGGGTCATGTTGGAGGTCCCGGAATGGATCGGTTAATGTGTGGCGCTGGCCATTTCCAAACGGGTGCGCATGCCCAAGATAGTTGTTAACGGCACCGAGCTTTTCTACCAGGTGTTTGATGATGCGGCGGCACCAGCGCAGGAGACGCTGGTGTTTTCGCATGGCTTCCTGATGAATCACACCATGTTCGCAGGGCAAATTGCCGTGCTGAAAAAGCATTTTCGCTGCATTGCTTTTGAGCACCGTGGCCATGGTCAAAGCGCACTGGCTCGTGACGGCTACCGCATGGATAACCTGGTCACGGATGCCATTGCGCTGCTGGATGCTCTTAATGAGCAATATGCTTTCGGACCGGTACATTTTGCCGGCATGTCCACGGGCGGTTTTGTGGGTATGCGCCTGGCGCTGCGTCGACCGGACCTGCTCAAGTCCCTGGCCCTGATCAGCACCTCGGCGGAGAGTGAGCCTGCCCAGTCCCTGGGTAAGCACAAGCTGCTGTTGAATTTGGTCAGATATCTGGGTTGGTGGACGGTGATCGGCCAGGTCATGCCCATGCTGTTCTGTCCGGATTACCTGCGTAACCCGGCCAATCGGGCGACCGTTGCCTACTGGCGCGAGGTGCTCACCAGCCAGGACAAACGCGCCATGATGGCCTTTGGCAAGGCGATCTTTGCCCGGGACAATGTCTTGCCGAAGCTGGCTGAGCTCACCTTGCCGGTGGCCGTGATGGTAGGCGATGAAGACGTGCTGACAACGCCGGAGCAAGCCGAACGCATGGCGGCGGCTGTGAAGCAGGCGCGGCTTTATACCATTCCTGCAGCGGGACACGGCGCGGCCATTGAAAAGGCAGAGCAGGTGACTGCTGCGCTGCTGGATTTCTACGGGCTGGCCGCTTAGCGCTCAGCCCACTCTGCCGGCGCGCGGCCAGTGCCAGCGATAAAAAACCCGCCGGCGTGGCGGGTTTTTCATGGGTACCTCGGCGCCAAGTAGGCGGTTACCTACTTGCCGGAGTACTTTTCCTCAAAGCGCTCGTAGAGTTCTTGCTGCATGCCTTTCAGCTCGATCTCCCGCCCGTCGATAAAGGCCTGGGTGACGTCGTTGCTGCGCATATCGAGCGCATCGCCGGAAGAAATAAACAGCGTGGCGTGTTTGCCGACTTCCAGCGAGCCCAGCTGGTCGTCGATGCCCAGGATCTCCGCGTTGGTCAGCGTGATCATGGTCAGCGCCTGCTCCCGGCCCAGGCCGTAGGCTGAGGCCGTGCCGGCGATAAACGGCAGGTTACGCCCGTTCATGTTCTCGCCGGGATAGGTCAGGCCGGTTTTCACGCCGGCGGCCACCAGCTTGCCCGGTAGTTGAAAGGGCGCATCGAGCTGGTCGTGTTCATGCTGGGGCAGGCGATGAACGCCGTTGACGATGACCGGAATGTCGTTCTGGGCCAGATACTCGGCCGCATCCAGCAGGCCGTCTGCGCCCAGCATGACCACCCGCTCCACGCCCTGAGCACGCGCAAACTCTACGGCCCGGACCATGTCTACCGGGTCGTTGCTGCGAATGAACAAGGCCATGGAACCATCGAAGAGACCGCGCATGGCTTCGAGCTTCAGGTTGGGGTGGGCCCCGTTGCCGGCGGCTGCGTGCGCCCGCGCATCCAGAAAGGCCTGCTCAATGGTGTTGATCTGCTGCCGGTAGTTTTTGTTTTCCACATAGCTAAAGCTGCGGCTGCTCCAGTCATAGCGCCCGACCTGCTTGGCCGGCCAGGACAGAAACAGACCGTCGTCCGCAACCACCGCCGCATCCTCCCAGTTCCAGGCATCGAGCTGCATGATGGAGGAGCGTCCGCTGACAATGCCGCCGCCCGGTGAGACCTGGGCGATCAGCACGCCGTTAAAGCGCAGCGTGGGGATCAGCTCCGAATCGGTGTTATAGGCCACCAGGCTACGAACGCTGGGGTTCAGCGTGCCCGTCTCCGTATCGTCGACGGTGGCACGTACGGCCCCCACCTCGTTCAGGCCCAGGTCCGAGTCGGGCAGGATGAAGCCCGGATACACATGCTTGCCACTGGCGTCGATGAGCCGATGGCCGGCCGTATCGATAGCCGTGCCGACGGCAGTGATTTTGCCGTCGCTGAAGGCGATGGTGGCGTTCTCCAGTACTGCGCCCGTGCCCACGTGCACGGTGGCGCCCACGATGGCGATGGGTTCAGCCTGAACCGGTGCCGGTTTCGGCGTGATGGCCTGGGCACTGCCTGCGGCCAGTAGCGCTGCAAAAATGAGTCTTTTCATGATTCTGATCCTCAATGTGCCGAGATGCCGAGCAGATGCTCGAAGCCATGAATGCTCTCGCATTCCCAGACCTGATGGCCGCGCCAGGCCGGCTTCTTGCCGCCGCCGCTCTTGCCACCGGCTTTGCCCATGCTGGCGATGAGACGGGCACGTTCATCCTGCAGGTCCTCACGCAGGGCCAGATCACGCGCCTCATCAAAGAGCGCCACGCCATCCACGAAGGTTGTTTTTGGACGTGCATCGATGGACAGGGGATGCGCGTTCCAGATCACCAGATCTGCGTCCTTGCCGGCCTTCAGGCTGCCCATGCGGTCATCAAGGCGCAGCAGCTTGGCCGGGTTCAGCGTTACCATGGCCAGCGCGTCCACCTCACTGACGCCGCCATACTTAACGGCTTTGGCTGCCTCCTGGTTCAGGCGCCGCGACATCTCCGCGTCATCGGAGTTGATGGCGGACACGACCCCTGCCTGGTGCATGAGGGCGGGATTGTAGGGAATGGCATAGCGCACCTCCCATTTGTAGGCCCACCAGTCGGCGAAGGATGAGCCGCCAGCGCCGTGGGCGGCCATCTTGTCCGCTACCTTGTAGCCCTCCAGGATGTGCGTGAAGGTGTTGATGCGGAAGTCATAGTCCTCGGCCACCTTCATGAGCATGTTGATTTCTGATTGCACATAGGAGTGGCAGCTGACAAACCGTTCGCCAGCGAGAATTTCTGCCATGGCATCGAGCACCAGGTCCCGCCGCGGTGCGGCTGTGCGCGCCTTGGCCCGGCGGGACAGGGCGTTCCACTCATCCCAGGCTGCCTGATAGGCCTGGGCCTCTGCAAAGGCCGCGCGATAGGCCGCTTCCACGCCCATGCGTGATTGCGGGAAGCGAATCGAGGCGGGATTGCGCGAGCGCTTCACGTTCTCGCCCAGGGCGAATTTGATATAGCCCTCGGCGTTCTCGATCAGCATGTCGCGCGGCAGGCTGCCCCAGCGCATCTTAATCAGCGCTGACTGGCCACCGACCGGATTGGCCGAGCCGTGCAGAAGCTGCGCTGCCGTCACGCCACCGGCCAGGTTGCGGTAAATATTCACGTCCTCAGAATTCACCACGTCACCCATGCGTACCATGGCCGAGTTCATGGCCACATCGTTAACGGCAGACAGGGCAATGTGGGAGTGTTCGTCGATAATGCCCGGCGTCACATGCAGGCCTTCGGCCTCAATGATCCGGGCCGATCCGGCGTTCAGATCCGTGCCAACGGCAGCGATGCGGCCGTCGCGAATCAGCACGTCCGCGCCTTCCAGCACGCCCTCTTCTTCCATGGTCCAAACCGTGGCACCACGAATCAACACATCCTCCGCCGCTGGCGACTGGCTCGTACCGTAGGCCGCAAAGGGAAAGATCACGTCCCCATAGTCAGCCGCACTGGCCGCGGGCGTTTCCGCTTCACCGGACGTCTCCACAGCATCTGCTGCGGGGACATCACCGCTGCGCTGGGCTGACCAGGGCACCCAGTTGCCAGCACCCAGCTGACCACGGCCTGCCCAACCGCTGGCAACGGTCCAGCCGGTCAGGCGAATTGATTCAGCATCCTGTTCCGGAGCAAAGGCGATGCTGACACCGCCTTCATCGAACTTGACCTTGGCATCGATAGGTTTCGCTTCATCCTCGCCAAGGATCTTTCCCTTCTGCTGTCCCGGCTCACCGCTGATGTCCAGCGTGTAGCGCTGCTCACCAACCGCCAGCTCATAACGGCCGGCAAAATCTTCCGGCGCAACCGCCAGCACGTGACGTGTGCCCGCAATCCAGTTCTCCTGAATCACCGTGCCCTCTTCGAACAGGGGGCCGGAGGTGATCAGCAGATTGGCCTGCGTGCCCGCAGCCAGGCGCCCGATCTCGTCCTCAACACCGAGCAGCGCTGCGGGCGTGGTGGTGAGTGCCGCTAGGGCCGCGTCCTCGCTCAGGCCACGTTCCATGGCTTGGCGCAGGTTCTTGTAGAAGTTTTTGCTGTCTCCGCCGCTGGTTAGCGCAAAACGGATGCCGGCCTCCTGCAGTGCCGCCGGATTTCCTGGCGCCAGCTCCCAGTGCTTGAGCTCTTCCAGACTGATGCGTTCGGCGGCCAGTGGGTCAGAGACGTCCATGGCTTCCGGGAAATCGATGGGCACAATGAGCGCCGCCCCCGTGGCCTTGATGGCCTCAATGCGCTGGTAGGCATCGCCGCCGCTACGGATCACATACTGCACATCGAACTCATCGCCGGTGGCATCCGCGCGCAGCGCTTCCATCCAGTTGTCGACCTCGAAAATCTGCGGCAGGTCCCGGTGCTCCAGCCAGGCGTCCAGCGCCTGGTCCGTAAACGGGCGGGGTTGCTGTTCGCCGTACCAGCGCGCGTCGTACTGGGTTTGCCGCAGCAGGGCGATAGCGCCCATGGCAGAAACGGGGTAGCTCTGGCTCGAACTGCCTTTGCGGAACGAATACAGTGCCGCCGCATCGCTTTTGATAACGGCCTCGTTGTCACTGTCCGTGTTCAAATTCACCAGTGCACCCGTGCCGCGCGCGATGCCGTCGGCGGTAAAGGTCATGGTGGCGCCGAAGCCCATGCCGCGCCAGGTGCTGGCGCTTTTTTCATCGGCCGCGAAAACCTCGGCGGCACGATGGTCCGAGCGAATGGCATCGTTGGCGTTGTAGGCTCCGGGGCGCTGTGGCGCAATCACCTCGGCCTGGGAGAAAGAGAACGGCTTGGGCTGATCCGGCGCCGGCAAGCCATAGGCCGAATACATGTCAATCAGGCCCGGGTAGATGTAGCGCCCGGCCAGATCCAGCGTGGCATAGCCTTCCGGTACCGGGCCGTCAGCGGCCACAGACAGGATGCGGCCATCGCGGATCAACACCGTGGCATCCGCAATGGTGCTGCCAGGCGCCACGGTGGCGGTGGCGTTGATAAATGCATAGGCGCCGCTGCGGTCATCGGCGATGTCGTTAGGGGTCATGGTCTCCTGGGCCAGCCCGGGAGTCGCCAGTGCCAGAAGCAAAGCAGTTGTTATGGTGCGCACGGAAATCCTCTCGCTTGGTTCACGGGAACGCTTTTTTGCGGCCCGCAGTATATACCGCAGCCGTGAAAAAGCATCTGAAGTGTCGGTGCGGCACTGCAAGTGGCCGGTGGCCCAAACAGCGACTGTTTTTGGCCTGCCTGTGAAGCGCTGCGCAACTGCTATCCTTCAATTACAGCAGCGGCTTGCTGCCAACCGAACTGCACCGCTTCCCCTGCCGCCAGCGCGGCCATGCTGACGGCTCTCGGTGCATCTCAGACGGGAGGATAGTGAACATGAGCATTTCCAAACGTGTATGCAGCGGTGCGGTGGCCGCTTTGTTGGCCGCCCAGGCTGGATCGGCTGAGGCCTGCACCTTTATTACGCTGAAGGGCAAAGACGATTCGGTGATCGTGTCGCGCACCATGGAGTGGGGCACTTTCGATCTGTCGCCGGTGATGAGTTACGTGCCGGCGGGCACGGCCTTTTCTGCCATGCCCATGCCGGACGGCAAGGCTGGTGCGCAGTGGGTCAGCAAGTACGACGTGATGGGGGTGACCCTGCTTGGTCAGATGCTGTTTGGTGACGGCGTGAATACGGCCGGGCTGAATGTCTCCCTGCTTTATCTACCCGGCTTTGCAAAATATGGAGACTATGACCCGGCCCAGGCATCCAACTCCCTGGCACCGGTTGATATCGGTGGTTACATCCTGGCCCAGTTTGCCACCGTGGCCGAAGCTAAAGCAGCCATCGAAGCCGTGCGCGTGGCACCGGTGGTGACGCCTGAGCTGGGCGGTCCGGCGCCGGTGCACTTTGCCATCACCGATAAGACCGGTGACCAGATTGTGGTGGAGTACGTGGACGGTGAGCTGAAGCTTTACGACAAGACCCTCGGAGTGATGACCAATTCGCCGCCCTACGACTGGCACATGAACAACGCGCGAAACTACATCAATATGCGCTCGGTCGCTTGGCCACCGATTGAAGTGAACGGTATCAATCTGGGGCCAATCGGCTATGGCAGTGGACTCATTGGCCTGCCCGGTGATTTTACGCCGCCTTCGCGGTTAATTCGGGCCCTGACCTGGACCCAGACCGCGCGTCCCACGGATGGGGGTGAGGACACGGTGCATGAGGCGTTACGGATTTTGGCCAACTTTCAGTTGCCCATGGAGGCGGTGGATAAGAAGCTGAACCCGGCGGAGCTGGAGGTGCTCAAATACGGGGGCACCCAGTACACCGTGTCCTATGACCTGGAAAACCTGAAGGTCTATTACCAGACCAGCGAAAATCCCAATATAAAAAGTGTCGAAATGAAGGCCGTCGATTTCGACGGTCTCACCACGCCGTTAACGCAGCCGATGCGTAACGCGTCGCTGCCCTTTTCTCTGGACGTCACACCGAAGTCCGGTAGCTGACAGCACCGGTTGCTGGCAAGCGGCGGCATGAGCGCCGCCGCTTGTTCCTGCGTCTGAGGGGTATCGCTAGCCGCCCCAGCCCAGCCCCGGGCCGAAGTTGAAGTCGTGGACCGGCGCGATTTTGGGCCGTTGCATCACGGTCTCGGCCAGCGCAAGGATCTTCGGGCATTCGTTTTGGAACGCGTCGAAAACCTCGAACCAATTCACAAACATCCACAGATACAGGTCCAGAATGGTCAGTGAATCGCCAAAGAAATAGGGCCCCGTGCACGCGGCTTCGAGAATGCGATAGTTGTCCATCACGAAGATNTCCGCGGCTTCTTCGGTGGGGTCCGGGTCGCCCGCCACATAGCGTTGCGGGTAATTCTTGCGCAGTTCCCCCTCATAGATATTGGCTAGCGTGAAGCTCATCCACTGGTTCAGTTTGGCGCGCTCGAAGCTGCCGGCCACCGGGGCCATGCCCGCGTCTGGATGCAGGTCTGCCAGATGCATGAGGATGGCCATGGTCTCGGTAAGGCACCTGCCGTCCTCAAAGATCACGGCGGGAATCTGCCGGCGAGGATTGATGCGGAGGAAGGTTTCATCCGCAATGCCGTCCTCCGTGTACGGGACGAGCACGCGCTCGAAGGGCTGGTCCAATTCTGCCAGCATGGCCTCCACGCAGGCTGAGCCGGAGCCGGGGTTGGCGTAGATTTTCAGATTCATCGGGGTCTCCAGACAGTGAATAGGTTGAGGCGCTGCAGTTAGAATCAGCCTAAACGGCTGCCGTTGCTGGGAAAACCCTGCCTTCACGGCGGGGTTAATACCCTCTCGTCTTGGAAAAGCGGGTCAGCAACGGCCGCCAAAGTGCCATTGGCAGTTTTCCGAATAACACGGCACTGGCCTTACCACATTCGGGCAGAGGCTTAGGTTCATGGCATACATCAGGAAAGCAGAGGCGCGGGGCGAAGCGAACTTAGGCTGGCTGCAGAGCAAACACAGTTTTTCATTCGGCGACTATTACGACGCAGACCACATGGGTGTTTCTGTCCTGCGGGTGATCAACGATGATCTGGTCATGCCCGGTAAGGGTTTTCGTACCCATGGACATCGGGATATGGAAATTATTTCCTATGTGACCGAAGGGGCGCTGAAGCATAAGGACAGCACCGGCAACGAATACATCGTGTCTGCGGGCGATGTGCAGCGCATGAGTGCCGGGCGCGGGGTCATGCATTCAGAATTCAATGCCTCCGACACGGAACCGGTAAAATTTTTGCAGATCTGGATTCAACCGAATGTGCTGGGCATTGAGCCCAGCTATGAGCAAAAAAACATCTCCCAGCATGGCCCGCTCACACCGTTGGTAAATCCGCAGGGGGATGCGGGTGCACTGTCCATTAACCAAGATGCGAGTCTGTCGCGGCTCAAGCTCGAAGCAGGTGAGCATTTCATGCTGACGACGGCTGAACGCATTGGCTATCTGCACCTGATCAAGGGCATCCTGACCACAGGCGAGCACCAGTTTGCCGCCGGTGACGGGTTTTCACTGGAGCCAGGAGAACAGCGCGATGTGCGAGCGGACGCGGCTATGGAAGCGCTCTGGTTTGATTTGCCGGTGACATAGCCCCCTGGGCCAGTGACCGCGTCAGCGGCCGTGTTTCGCCTCGCGCAGGTAAAGGGCCTGCCCGTGTGTTGACGACCGCAAAGCGATTGCGGGAACGGGCGGGTCCATGACGTTTCAGTGGGCCTCAAGCGCGGCCGCAATCTGCCTGCGCGCTTGCATCAGTTGTTCGCGGCTTGTGACCAGCTCCATGTCGTAGATAAAGCCAAGGACAAAGGTGCGCTCAAAAAACGTTTCCCGGGTGTCGCGATCGCTAGCGATGGCGGTCAGGATAGCTCGCGTGCCCGCCTCACTCCGCGCCAGCGCTAGCGGGTCGAGCAGCAATTCATCGGGCAATGCGGCCATAAGGCGGGCTGTGAACCGGTCCATGGCCAGAGCCACGGACCCGCCCTCTTCGTTCAACTCATCTTGCAGTCGCGGCAGGCTGGCGAGCATAACGCGCAGTTGCAAATCATCGACCACTGGCAGAAAACCGCCTTCTATGAAAGCCGTGATCGCGCCCTGTTCGAGGGTCACCAGCAGATAGTTTGGCATGTCCGCAAACGCCATGACTTCGGTGCTGCTCAGAGCGCCCAGCGTCTCCAGCGACAGGCCCAGAGCGCGGCGGGATGCTGCGACGCTGCTCTGATTGTAGCTGCGGGTCTGGTCGAGCAGCTCAAGATTGCGATCCACCTCCATGGCAACGGTTTCCAGCGCGGCGATCATGGCCTGGCGCTCCACCCGGTCATCCCACCAGGCATCCAGTGCAAATGCGATCAGTATGGCCGCCAGCACGGCCAACGCCTCCCGGATCAGGGCCGCCAATCGTGGGATGCGTCCGTCAATTAAAGCCATGAGTTCCCCCTCATTGAGCCTGTCGATGCCGGCACCAGAAGCGGCGCCAGTGAAACGGGTTACCTTATCAACATAAACCATTCGGCCGCGGTGCGCGCTGGAGCCTGCGCGCCCATGCGCGGTGTGGCCCGGGCCTGCGCCTCTTGTCATGCCAGTCAGCTACCCGCTCGCCGGCGGCATTCGGCGGAGTTTTCGCACATACTGGCTATAGCGGGCATGGTTGGCGTGGCTGAAAGAGAGGGGCGTACGCGATGCATACAAGCTATTACGCCGAGTATTCGCTGGGCGCAAAAATTCTTCTGGTGCTGTTTACGGCGCTGGTGGGGGCGCTTTTTATCGATGGCGGCGCCTTCGTTTTTAACAGCATCTTCGGTTTGGGCAATCCGCTGGAGGGCTATCGCAGTCTCGGCCGCTTTCTGCTGAATTTTCTGGCCGGCGAGGCCCGCTTCCCGGAAAACAACTTTGCGCAACTGCCGGCCGTGGCGGGTGAGCTGGCGGCCGGTCTAACCCTGCATTACCTGATCGCAGTTTTCGACACGCTGCTGTATTTCTACCTGAGCTTTCAGCTGCTCCGGTCCACACCGAAGCTGTTACCGGCCGTGCTGTTGATGTTGGGGCTGCTCTTTATGCCCTACTGTATTGCCGGACCGGCGACCGGTGCGGGGTTCTTTGGCAGCAACACCCCGGATCCGGCCTTTACCCTGTTGAAATCTGCCGTGCTGCATCCGGTTTTCGGCCTGGGTATGTTTCTCGGTGCCAGGGCGTTCGACCGGCTTTACGCGCGCCGGCAGCAGCAACGGTGAGGCCCCGCAAGCGGCCGCTCAGAGCTTGGCCATGTTGTAGTGCGGGTCGTCATCGGCCACTTCTACCTTCACCAGTGGTCCGGCGGTGGTGATCAGCTTCTGACACTCGGGGCTAAGGTGTCGTAGCCGGAGTCGCTTACCCGCTTTTCGATAGCGCTCGGTCAGCGCATTCAGGGCTTCCATGCTGGAATAGTCGGCCACGCGCGCGTCCTTGAAATCAATGATCACATCGTCCGGATCGGTCGATGGAGACATGCGCTCGGAGAATTCCCGCACGGAGCCGAAATAGAGGACGCCCTGAAGGTTGTAGATGCGCGAGCCGTCCTCGCGATCGAGGGGGTTGAGGCGCACGTGCTGGGCGCTTTCCCAGGCAAACACCAGGGCTGAGACCACCACGCCCGCGCCAACCGCAAGGGCCAGGTTGTGCATGAAAACGGTCACCAGCGTCACCACCAGAATGACAAAAATCTCCGACACCGGCACCTTGCCGACGGTAGAGAAACTGGCCCATTCGAAGGTGCCGATTACGACCATAAACATGACCCCGACCAGCGCAGCGATGGGGATGGCCCCGATGACCGGGCCGCCCACCAGAATAAACACGGTCAGAGCGGAGGCGGCGACCAGACCGGACGTGCGCCCGCGTCCCCCGGATTTAATGTTGATGAGCGACTGACCAATCATGGCGCAGCCCCCCATGCCGCCAAACAGACCGGACAGGAAGTTGGCACCGCCCTGAGCTAAACACTCTCGGTTACCCTCGCCCCGGGTTTCCGTGAGGTCATCAATGAGCTGCAGGGTCATGAGTGATTCGATCAGGCCCACCATGGCGGCGGTCAGTGCGGTACCGCCGATAAGCAGCAAAGTTTCCCTCGTCCACTGAATGTCAGAGGGCCAGGAGAGGAACGGCAGCACGGCGTTCAGCTCCGCGCGTCCCGTGCCTTCAAACAGCACATCGGCGACGGTCTTGGTCTCCACCAGACCGAAAAGTGTCAGCAGGGTTACGGCGCCGATGGCGACCAGAATAGACGGCACTGCTTTCGTGAGTCGCGGAAACAGCTGGATAATGACCATGGTGAGCAGGGCCAGTGCGCCCATGACCCACAGCTGATTGGTCGCCAGCCAGCTGCCATCCGGTGCACGAAAGGCGTCGAACTGGGCGATAAGAATCAAAATGGCAAGCCCATTGACGAAGCCCATCATGACCGGGTGTGGCACCAGACGGATAAAACGCCCGAGCTTGAGAATGCCAACCAGTAGCTGGATCAACCCGGCGAGCATCAGCGTGGCAAACAGATACTGCATGCCGAGGTCATCGATGCCGCGCTCGGCGCCGACCTCGTTACCGATGGAGACCACCTTCGCCACCACCACGGCGATGGCGCCCGTGGCACCGGAAATCATGCCCGGGCGGCCACCGAAGCCGGATGTGATCAGGCCAAGAAATACTGCAGACCACAAACCCACCACCGGATCGACTCCGGCAATAAAGGAAAAGGCGATGGCTTCGGGCACCAGCGCCAGCGCTACCGTCAAGCCGGAAAGCGTATCGTCTTTCCAGTTGCCGTTTTTCTTAACGAATAGATTGAAAATCATGAGCGCAGGCCTGGTTGGCGCCCTGTCCGGTGATACCGGGTAGCGCTTGACGTCGATTATAAGCGTAGAAACAGCCACTCAGGCTGAACAGAGCGCGGCAGTGTACGGATATTACCCGCCGGAAACCAGCCTTTCTTGCGGGGAAGGGTAGGTCGCTGGATTTCTGTGCCATGGGGCCATGGGATGTTCGCTTGCACGAGGCGAGCACAGAGTGCAGCAGACAGGGCTCACTTCTTCACGTTCTTGTCCTACCGGCTGACGCCACGCGTTCCGGGTACGGAAGCTGCCTACGCCAAAACCGCCATGGCCGGGCGGCGTTCAGCGCGGCCGAAAGCCCCGTTTTGTCAAACGCGTCCGACGCTGCCATAGTAAGACCTCAACAAGGACCCGGGATCCCGTGCCGCCATGGCTGACCCTGTTATGGAAGCCGTTGACCTCACGCCCTGGTTGGGCCGCCCTGATCCCATCCAGCGCCTGGAGATTAATGGACAAGTCTGCTGGCTGAAACAGGCCTCTGCGCCCCACAGCGCCTGGCGCTACAGGGCGCTCACCCTGTTTGCCAGACGCTTAAATATCGCGCTGCTGCAGCCGGTACCTAATCCCGGTGGGACGGAATCTATCGCTATTGAGAAACGGCGGCTGATCCAGTTACGTGAGCTGGGCCTGCGGGTGCCGGATGTGCTCTGCCATGGCAAAAGCTTCCTGCTGCTATCCGATCTCGGTCCGGACCTGCGCCATCGCCTGCGGGCCACTACCCAGGCCGAGGAACGGCTGGAGCTATTGCAGCGTGTCTTGTCGGTGTTGCTCGATTTACATCGCCACGGTGGATTTCTGAGTCAGGCCTTTCCTCGCAATATTACGGTGAATGACCTGGGCCAGGTGGGCTTCCTGGACTTCGAGGATGATCCTGCGGCGGTTCTCACTACGGCGCAAGCGCAGGCCCGGGACCTGCTGCTTCTGGCCATGAACGTGCTGTATTTCTTTGAGGACTGCCTGCAACAGGCTGCCTTGGTCTTGCATGGGTTCCTGGTGGGCTGGTCGCCAGCACCGCGGGCGGAATTCGTGGACGCAGTTGGCAAGCTGCAGGGTATCAAGCGTTGGCTGGACCAACTCTGGTTCGGTCGCAGACTGCCGCGCCAGCGGGCCATGATGACGGGGCTGAATGAGGCCGTATCGCTCCTGTAAGGTAGGTACAGATAAAGGACTCAGGGGGTTGCGTGCCAGCGCGAGCCTGGGTCGGCCGCGGTCAGGATAAAGAATCTGGAATCAATCAGCTCAGAAGGCCGCGCGACCGGTAGCTGCTGGCCAGCTCTTGGTCAGGGCGAATGGAGCGAGAAGTTGGGCCACCCTGGATGTGGCCTAAGGTTCCCGGGCCCAAGCCTTATGGCATAAAAAGCGGTTTATACTGCCTGTCCTGAATTTTCCCGTAGGAGAGGACTTTTGAAAATTGTCTCATCACTTGCACCGGCAGCCGTCATGACGATCGGCGCCGTAACTTGGGTTGCCGCGGACGATCATATGGACGAGAGCGGTGTGCCTGGGCCCGATCAGGACCCCTATATCTGGCTTGAGGAAGCGCGTAGTGACGAAGCGCTGGCCTGGGTCGAGGCGGAGAACAAGCGCACGCTTTCCGCGCTGGAGGCGGATCCGCGCTTTGCGGCGCTCAAAGCGGAGGCGCTCGCTATCCTAGATAGCGAAGACCGCGTGCCCTATGTCAGCTTCCGCCCCGATGGTCTCTACAATTTCTGGCAGGACAAGGAAAATCCGAAAGGTTTGCTCCGGCGGACCACGATGGAAAGCTATACCAGCGACGATATTCAGTGGGAGACCGTGCTGGACATCGATGCACTGGCAGCGGAAGAAGGTCGCGAGTGGGTCTACAAGGGCTCCACCTGCCTGCCCCCGGACCTTATCAAGTGCATGATCGCACTGTCCGATGGTGGTGAAGATGCCACCATCATGCGCGAATTCGATATGAGCACCAAAACCTTTGTCGAGGGTGGTTTCGAACTGCCAGAGAAAAGCCAGGGTGGCATTCAGTGGGTCGATGAAGACACGCTCATGGTGGGGCGCGACTTCGGTGAGGGCACGCTTACCGCCAGCGAGTACCCCTTTACCAGCCGCATGTGGAAGCGGGGCACGGCGCTGGCTGAAGCGCCCGAAATCTTTCGCGGTGAGGCTGATGATGTATGGGCTGGCGCCAGCCTGTTGCGTGACAACACAGGTACCGTGCACGGCACCACCGCTTTCCGCGGTGTGAGTTTCCACGAGTCGGAATATTTCTGGCGCGACCCTGAAACCGGTGCATGGCTCAAACTCGACCTGCCCAAAAAAGCATCGCCCTACGGCATTGTCGATGGACATATGCTCATGAGCACCGATGTGGATTGGGAAGTGGACGGGCAGGTCTTTCCCGCTGACAGCCTGGTCGCGGCGGAACTGGAAGCATGGAAAGCCGATCCCAACGGCGCTGCCAAGACCCTGGTCTGGGCGCCCGGTGAGCGGCAGACCAAGCGCGGCGGGGCAATCACGGCCGGCGCCTTGTATGTCGGTCTGCTGGACAACGTGGTGGGCAAGATGCTCAAGTTCAATTTCGTTCCCGGCGATAAGGGCGGTGAATGGGTGAGCGAAGAGGTTGCCTTGCCTGATAACGCCACGGTGGGCATTGCGGCGGCGTCCGATGAGAGCGAGCAGATCATGTTCACGGTCACGGACTTCCTCAACCCCACCACCCTGTACTACTCGGAAGCGGGTGAAGCGCCACGCGTGCTCAAAACCTCGCCTGCGCGCTTCGATGCGACCGGCATGGAGGTGGAACAACACGAAGCCACCAGCGCCGACGGGACGCAGATTCCCTATTTCATCGTCAAGCCGGTAGGCATGAAAATGGATGGCGAAACGGCCGTGCTCATGTCCGGCTATGGTGGCTTTCAGATTCCGCGCTTGCCCGCCTATCTCGGGTCCACCGGCAAGATGTGGCTCGAGCGCGGCGGCGCCTATGTGCTGACCAATCTGCGTGGCGGCGGCGAATTTGGCCCGGGCTGGCACCAGACGGCAATCCGCGAAAACAAGCAGCGCACCTGGGATGACTTTATCGCGGTGGGCGATGATCTGGTGAACAAGGGCTTCACCTCGCCGGAACATCTGGGCATTCAGGGTGGTTCGCAAGGCGGGCTGCTGGTGGGCACTGCCTTCACCCAGCGCCCGGATCTGTTCGGCGCTGCAATTGTGGCGATCCCGCTGTTTGACATGCTGCGCTATCACCTGATTGGGCGTGGAGCGTCATGGATTGGCGAATACGGTGATCCGCGCATTCCCGAGCAGCGCGCCTGGATCGAAGGCTACTCGCCCTATCAGAAGATTGTTGAGGGTGCCGACTACCCCACGCCCTTCCTGTGGGCATCCACGGCTGATGACCGGACCCACCCGGCCCATGCCCGCAAGGGCGCGGCGCGCCTGGCGGAGCAGGGGCATGATTATTACTATTTTGAAGACACGGTCGGAGGGCACTCCGGCGGCGTTGATAACGAGCAACGTGCCAAAATCCAGGCGCTGCAATATGTGTATCTCATGCAGCAATTGATGGATTGATGCACGCCCCGGCCTGAGCGCAGGCACGCTCAGGCCGGGCGCAGAAGCAACGGCGGCACGTGGCTCCACGTGCCGCCATCCCCTAGCATGCCCCGGGCTCCCGCTTTGCTGCTAGACTTTTCCGCAAAAGGGAGAAGCCAATGAACTTTCCTCGCGTACCGAGCGCCCTGGGGCTCATCATGCTGCCTTTGCTGCTGGCAGCCTGCAGCGGATCGGACCAAGAAGAAGCGGCCGATACGATCTATATGGGCGGCCCCATCATCACCATTAATGATGACCAGCCCACCGCGGAGGCGGTGGCGGTGCGAGACGGCCTGATCGTAGCGGTCGGGTCAGTCACGGATATGGGCGATTTTCAGGGCCAGGGCACCGTCGTGTACGACCTGAATGGCCGCGCCATGCTGCCGGGTTTTGTTGATAGCCATGGGCATGCCGGCATGGGCGGGCTGCAAGCCTTGTCGGCCAATCTGTTGGCACCCCCGGATGGGGAAGTGACCGATATGGCCAGTCTGCAGCGCGTGATCTCTGACTGGGCCGCAGCCAATGCAGCCATCGTGAGCCAGGTGAACATGATCATCGGGTTTGGCTATGACAATGCGCAGCTTGCCGAAGTGCGCCATCCCACGCGGCAGGATCTTGATGAGATTTCCACCGATGTACCGATCCTGATCGTGCATCAATCGGGGCATTTGGGCGTGGCCAATTCCCGGGCGCTGGAACTGGCCGGTATCACGGCGGACACGGAAAATCCCGCCGGTGGTGTGATCCAGCGCGATGCCAACGGCGAGCCCAACGGCGTGCTGGAAGAATATGCGTTCTTTACCGTGCTGTTCCCGATGCTCAGCAGCCTGGGAGAAGAGGGGTTGCAAGCCTTTGCCCGGGAGGGCAGTAAATTATGGGCCAGCTTTGGCTACACCACAGCGCATGAAGGACGCGCTTCCAGCGCGGTAGTGGATGCGCTCAAAAAGGTGGGGGCTGCGGGCGATTTACCCATCGATGTGGTGGCGTTCCCTGATGTATTGGAAGGTCGCGAGTTTATTGCCGAGAACTTCAGCCAGGCCTACAGCAACCGTACTCGCGTGGGGGGTTGCAAACTGACCATTGACGGGTCACCCCAGGGGTTTACCGCGCTCCGCGATAGGCCCTATCACGATCCGGTGGGAGATTATGAAGACGGCTATAGCGGCTACGCGGCGATCACCGAGAAGCAGCTGAAAGACGCGGTTAATTACTGCTTCGAAAAGGGTCTGCAGATCATCGTGCACTCCAATGGTGAAGGCGCTTCTGACATGCTCATTGAGGCATTTGAGGAAGCGCGCGCGACCTATGGAGATGTGGGCAACCGGCCGGTGCTGATCCATGGTCAATTCCTGCGCGAAGATCAGGTGGATGCGTTTCAGCGCCTGGGCGTCTTTCCGTCCTTGTTTCCCATGCACACCTTTTATTGGGGTGACTGGCACCGAAGCCACACGGTCGGTCCGGAGGCAGCGGAAAACATCTCACCCACCGGATGGTTGGTAGAGCGCGGTATGAAGTTTGGGACACACCATGACGCGCCGGTTGCCTTCCCGGACAGCATGCGTGTGCTGGACGCAACGGTAACTCGGCGCACGCGCTCGGGCTATGTGCTGGGGCCCGAGCACCGGGTTGATGTACTGACCGCGCTCAAGGCCATGACCATCTGGCCGGCCTGGCAACACTTTGAGGAGCACGAGAAGGGCTCCATCGAAGTTGGAAAGCTGGCCGACTTTGTGATTCTGTCGGACGATCCTACGGCGGTGGCGCCGGAGACGCTGGCCGATCTGGATGTGCTTGTTACGGTCAAGGAAGGCCGGGTGGTGTTCGATGCTTTGGCTCAAACGGGACAAGTGGCATTGGCCAATGCCGGTCTCATGAGCGGGCCTGATCAGGCCCACCAATTGATTGATGTGATGTATGCCGCTATGGGTGGCCAGTCTCAGCCCCACAGCCACTAGACAAAAAAAGGGCGTTCCCAGGAACGCTTGGTTGTGCCCGGGGCCAGCGCAGAAAGGCAAGAGGAATTCCAGGCCTGGAGACGCTCCTTGCGTGGAAGATTCGAATCTGAAATCACCGAAGCCGTCCGAGGGTGCCGGCGGCGCGTTTAGTGTCCCGCGGGGGCTGATCCGTGGGGCTGATGAGTCTTTTGCGCCAAGCGCCGGTCATTCCGGAAGTAGCTGGTAGTCGGGCGCGGAAGGAATCACCGGGCAAACGGTCTGCGCGTCGCTCTCCAGAAATGCTTCCGGAGCCTGCAGGAATGCATTGGCGAGCACCATGGCACAGCCATCGGCATCCCATTGCTGGGTGGACGCATGGCTGCCCCCTCGCACGCGCACCAGGCGGCTGCGAGCCAAGGTTTTTGCCGCCAAGGCGCCCCATTTGGGCGGGGTCAGGGGATCAAACTCACCCGCAATGATCAGGGTGGGAATGTCGGATATGACCGGTTCAATAACGCTCGCATTCAGCGCGGGCACGTCCCAGGCACGGCAAAGTTCAGGGTGGATGGCGGCACTTTCGTAGCCGCCGAGCACATTTCCAGGCCCGTCTACGGCATAGCGCAAGCTGAAGGGGAGTGCCTCGCTGCACCAAACGGAAAAGCGCATGCCCCAGGCAAAGTCAAAGGTTTGGGCCGGTGCGTACAAGCGCGCCAGCAGCTCCGGATCGAGCCGCGCTACCCGGTCCATGGTGAGTGGTGCACGACGCACGCCGCTCGCAGAGGCCAGCGGAATGAGTGAGGCCAAATCCGCTGCTGTCACGGGGTCCTGAGCTGCTTCCACTTGCAGCGGCGTGCGGGCCACCTCCTCCAGGCGCTGAAAAAAGCGCTGCTCCAAATCCGGAAATGCGCTGGCGCAGGCCGCTTGTTGGGCACAGTCACGGGCCACCAGCCTCAGGGAATGCTCAAGATTGCGGGCGCTTTCGTCGTCATAGATCGCATTCGGTGGCAGCGGCGAATCCAGCACCATGGACTCCACCCGGTGGCCAAATTTCTTGGCGTAAACAAGTGCCAGTCGGGTGCCGTAGGACCCGCCATAAAGGCTCCAGGCATCGAGCCCCAACACCGTGCGCAGATCATCCAGATCATCGGCACTGGCAAGACTGTGATACTTGCTCAGATCAATGCCGTCGGCTTCAAGTCGCGCCTTACAGGCCCTGACCGCGGCCACGGTATCTGCTTGTGCGGCTACCGCCGTTCGATATTCGGGGCACATGAGGGCGGGTGTCGCGAATTGCGTACCGCGCTGGCCGATAACAATAAAGTCGCGTTCCTCCAGCCAGGGATAGGCGCCCGGATAAGCGGCGGTGTTCATGGCTGATGTACCGGGACCGCCGGACAGATAGACCACCGGATTTTTCCCGGTCGCAGAGCGTGCATGAATGATGGCCACCGGTAGACGGATTTCACGGGCAGAGGGCTGGTCGCGATCTTCAGCGGTGATCAGCCAGCCGAGCGTTGCCTCGAAGGCGGCTGGAACGGCGACGGGAAACTGGTCCGCGGTGGCCACCTTTTCGAATCGGGGTAGCTGGGGCGCGTCGCCATAGGCGGCCTGACCGAACCCAAGGACCATGCCGACCATAACAGTGAAAAACCCGGTAAGTCTAAGCAACATATCGCTCCCCGTTCCGCAGCAAGATGGACGCCAACAGCTGCCCAAATTACGCGCGTAAAGCCCTGAGGGCAAGGCATTGACGGTTTGAGAACAGGCGCCGCCGGTAACCAGTTCGTGAGTGCTCGAATTTGACTCCATGGGCTCAAATGGTGGGGCGTGAGGATTAGCCGTGCTTTACGCAGGACGCGATAGGTTGCGACCGCCGAGCAATCACAGTCATGACGGAAGTCTCTTCGGCCCTGCGATGGTCAGTGCTGCGTTAGGTCGAAGATATTCCCAACTTGCCGCCACTTGCCGTCCTCGCCCGCAGGCTTGTTCTGGAATCGCTCCATGAGGCGCTCCCACTCCAGCACTTTGGGGCTAACACGGTCCTGACGCTCTTTCTCTTCAAAACTGAAGGTGTCTGACACGGTGAGTACCATGATCAGCTGCAGCCCGGAACGGTAGATTTGCATATCGAGAATACCCGCCGCTCGAATGCTGTCGATGACCTCGGGCCAGACGTTCCCCGGCTTGTGATAGCGCTCGTATTCACGAATC
>JABSSV010000399.1 GCA_013213875.1 Lysobacterales bacterium | reverse complement strand
GGTTTCCCCCAGAAACCCCGTGGTAAAGGTTTCCGGCAACACATAGAGATCGGCACCGGGTTCCGACGCGATCAGATCCGCCAGATGGTCGCGGTTTCGGGCCGGATCACGCCAGTGCAGACGGGATTGAACAAGGGCGATACGCATGCTTGAAATTCTCCTGAGCCGAGCCTTCAGTGTACACCCGGCGACCTCAGGCGATGAACAGAAAATCCTTGCCTTCCGCGCGCCCTGCCCGCTCCAGAAACCGGCGAATTTCAGGACGGGCACCGCGCGCACCAACCGCTACCAGCACCATCCCCTCGGACCAGGCGGCTGCCGCTTCAATCGCATGCACCGGCAAGCCACGCTTATTGCCGCCGATGCGCCGTGGATGCACATCGACAAAAGCGGAGACCTGCGCACCCTCTGCCAGCAAAAGGTCATGAAAATCGCGCCCGCTCGGCCCCGCGCCCCAGATCAGGAGATTCTTGCGCAGCCCCCGCGCCTGCACCAGGTAATGCGCCTTGGCTCGCTGAAAGGCCAGACGCGCATAGCGATCGCTGGTGCGGGTAAGCCGTTGACCGTGATCGCGCCAGCGCAATAGCACCGGCTCCGGCTTGCCCATGGCCATGCCCAGCGCATCAGCGCGCAGAAAGAGATCATAGTCCTCGGGCCAGTCCGGATCGGCGTAGCCGCCCAGCGCCAACAGGGCCTGGCGGCGAAAAAAGGCCGTGGGATTGGGCATGGGACTTTCCGTAAACAGGGCGCGGCGGATTTGTTCGGGTGTACGTTGACGGTTCAGCCAAGCTTCGTAATGCCGATTGCCATCAGCCAAGCCACCCTCGGCAAACAGCTCCACGCAGGCCCCGGCCATGGCCAGCTGCGGGTGCTCCTGCAGGTAGGCCAGCTGCACCGCCAGACGCTCGGGCAGGGCCAGGTCATCACCATCCATGCGGGCAATCCAGTCACCACGGGCGGCCGCCAGCCCCGTATTGAACGCATCCACCACGCCGCTACCGCGAGCCCGGAGCAGCTGCAGACGCGGGTCGGTCCGGGGAAGCGCTGTGATGGCACAGTCATTGCTGCGGTCATCCACCAGCAGCAGCTCGAGCTGACGATGCGTCTGCTGCAGAATGCTGGCCACGGCAGCGGCCAGATGGTCGCCGGCGTTATGCACCGGCATGATGACACTGATCAGGTCCAAACCAGCGGGCCTCCCGTCATCGGCCAGGCAAAATAAAACCCCTGGCCGACATCCTGATCAACAAGACGGGTGCGTCCCCACTCACCCGTCGCAACCTCGTTGGTCGCAGACGCCGGCCAGGGGGATTCGGTCAATCCGTACCTGGCGAAAAGGGCGAAATGATTCGGCCTTTCACTCTTACTACGTCTGGGCGGGAAAAAAGTTGGTAAAAAAATAAAATTCAGCCTTCCGGCCGCATATAGGGGAACAGCAGCACATCCCGAATGGACGGGGAATCGGTCAGCAGCATGACCAGCCGGTCAATGCCAACCCCCTCACCAGCTGTCGGCGGCATGCCGTATTCCAGGGCACGGATATAGTCCGCGTCATAGTGCATGGCCTCTTCATCACCGGCTTCCTTGCTGGCCACCTGCGCCTGAAACCGCTCGGCCTGATCCTCCGCATCGTTAAGCTCGGAGAAGCCGTTGGCAATCTCGCTGCCGCCGACAATCAATTCGAAGCGATCAGTGACCCGCGGATCACTGTCGTTGCGCCGCGACAGGGGCGAGACCTCGGTGGGATAGGCGGTAATGAAAGTGGGCTGGATCAGGTGCCGTTCAACGGTGGCC
>JABSSV010000398.1 GCA_013213875.1 Lysobacterales bacterium | reverse complement strand
TCTAGTGCGAATCCCGCTGCCAGACTGTTTGGCCGGCAATCACCGTGGCGAAGGGCTGCTGTTCCCCGTCGAGTATGGCCAGGTCTGCGGCCAGGCCCGCTGCGATACGGCCGCGCATCTGATGCTGACCCAGAAAGCGTGCAGGCGTGTCGCTGGCCATGCGGGAGGCATCAGTGAGAGAGCAGCCCGTGGCGCGCTGTACCGTGCGCAGCGCGCGCGCCATATCCAGCGCGGCGCCGGCCAGTGTGCCCTGCGCGTCGAGACAGGCGCCGTCCCGTACGTGAATGGTTTTGCCATGCAGCTCGAACTGGCTGGCATCGGTACCCACGGGCGGCATGGCATCGGTTACCAGCATGAGTCCCTCCGGGCCCTTACAGCGCAGCGCTACGCGCAGGCTGGCGTCGGCCAGATGGTGATCGTCGGCGATGATGCCGGCGAAGGTATGCGCGTGATCCAGGGCCGCACCAACCATGCCGGGAGCCCGCGAGGTCAGGGGTGACATGGCATTGAACAGATGGGTAAAGCCGCTGATGCCGGCATCAATTGCGGCGCTGACCGTATCGTAGTCGGCGCCGCTGTGGCCAGCACTGACCACAAAGCCGCGCGCCACCAGCCGCGCAATTTGCTGCGGTGTGGTGTGCTCCGGGGCAACGGTAATCATGGTGGTGCCGTGGCGCAGCGGGGTCAGTGTTTCTACCAGTTCATCGGTCAGTTGCTGGAGCCGGTTGGCGTCATGGATACCGCGCCGGGCTTCGTCCAAAAAGGGCCCCTCGATATGGATGCCGAGCACGCCGGGGGTGCCGGCAGCTATGGCGGCATCAACCGCTTGTACGCCGGCGGCCACCACCTCCAGATGATCGGTGATCAGGGTCGGCAGCAGGCCCGTGGTGCCAAAGTGCGCATGGGCCTGCGCAATGGTTACAACCGTTTCCGGCGTGGGTGCATCGTTGAATAGCACGCCACCACCGCCGTTAACCTGGGTATCGATAAAGCCCGGCAAGACCAGTTTATCGCCAAGATCCCACCGCTCACCCGGGCTGGGCTCACTGGGCGCCAGCAGCTGCGCGATGCGCCCATCCTGGAGCAGCAAATCCAGGTCATCACGCAGCCCTTCTGAGGTTACCGTACGTGCATTGCAAAGCCGCAGGGGGGTGTGTTGAACCGAAATGCTCATGGGCATGCGCCTTAGACGGTGGCTGTGACCTTGCGCAGGAACGGCGGATTGTCCGGGTCCTGACCCAGGTTCAGCGACAGCTGGTTGGCAAGACGGTAAAAGCTCTGGATGCGAAGCAGCGGTTCCACCAGCGGGTGCGCCTCCGGCGTCGGTAGCTTGATGGCATCCGCGTGGTCAGCGCCGGCGCTCATAACGGTCAGGCCACGCTCCAGCAGACTCTGCATCAGCGTTTCCACGCCTGGCAGAGTCGCGTCTCGCTGGGCCAGCAACAATAAAGGGAAGCCATCCCTGGCAATGGTTACTGGGCCATGCAGGACTTCCGCCGATGAGTAGGCTTCCGCGTGCAAGGCACAGACTTCCTTGAACTTGAGCGCGGCCTCCTGGGCAATGCCGAGGCCAATACCGCGCCCCAGGGTGAACAGGGAGCGGGTGCGCATGATGGGTTCCAGGGCCGGCGTCCAGTCACACGCCCAGGCCTGCTCCAGCTTCCGCGGTGCCGCGGCCAGTGCCTGCAACAGCGCCTCGTCCTGACGCCAGGCAGCCGTTAGCTGCAGCAGGGCAGACAGGGAGCCAATGAAACTTTTGGTCGCCGCCACGCTGTTTTCCGGGCCGGCCCGCAGGGGCAGTACTTCGTCGGCCAGCTCAGCCAACGGGGAATCTTCCACGTTGACCAGGGCAATCACCGGTGCGCCACCGGCTTTGGCGGCTTGCGCCACGGCCAGCAGGTCGGGACTGGCGCCGGACTGGGAAATCACCACGCAGGCGCAGGATTTGAAGTCCATGGGGGCGTCATAGATCGAGTTCACTGAAGGGGCGGCAGAGGCGGTAAACAGGCCCGTCTGCGTTTCCATCAGGTACTTGCCGTAGGTGGCCGCGTGGTCAGAGCTGCCGCGTGCTACCGTGATCATAAAGCGCGGGTCATGCGCACGCAGCCGTTGGCCGATATGTGCGGCCGCCGCGGCATTCTCATCCAGCTGCCGCTGCACCACGTCCGAAGCCTGCGCGGCTTCGGCAAACATCAGTGTGCTGTCAGGCTGCTTTTCGCCAGTGCCCATATCATTCCACCAGGCTGAGTTCAGCGACGAAGTCGTAGGTATCCCCACGATAGAAGGACTGTGAGAACTCGATGGCGGCACCGGCCGCATTGAAGCCGACACGCTCCACCAGCAGCCCTGCGTCACCGTCGCGCGCACCCAGCAGTTCGGCCTGTTCCGCATTCAGTAGCAGTGCGCTCAGGCGTTGCAGTGCACGTACCGGTCGATTGCCGGTTTTGTCCAGGGCTGCATAAAGTGAATGTTCGACCGCGTCCACGCCAGGCAGGCAGCTGCCCAGCACCGTGGCATTTTCCAGCGACATGGGGTTGCCATTGGCCAGCCGTACGCGGCTGAAACGCAGCACTTCCGTGCCGGGGCTGGCTCGCAGGGTCATGGCCTCCTCCGGCGACACGGTGCCGGCGGAGCGGGTTAGCCACACGCTGGTGGCTTTCTGTCCCCGGGCCTTCATCTCCTCGGAGAAGGAGTTCAGCTTGGCAAAGTTCTTCTCGACTTTCGCGCGCACGAAGGTGCCCGAGCCCTGCTGCGTATCCAGCACTTCCTCATTGACCAGCGCTTCGATGGCCTTGCGTACGGTGATGCGAGAGACGCCGAACAGTACGGCCAGTTCGCGCTCCGGCGGTAGCGCATCGTTGGGCTTCAGCGTGCGGTCGTTGATGGCATCACGCAAGCGACTCTGCACCTGCCGATACAGGGGCTGCTGTGAGAGCGGATCCAGCTTGCTGAAATGTTTGGCCGGCGATCCTGCGCCAGGCTCATTGGTTATATCACTCATACCAATACTATAACCAATCTATGACCAATAAAGCGACCCCTTATCGCGATAGCGTTTCCGCCGTCTGAAAAGGCTCATAAAACCAGTGTATTAGCCGCTCATGACCGCGGGGCGAAGAAATTGGACTGGTAATTGGTATTAATTGGTAATATAGTCGGCGTAATTGGTACTAACCAATATTGGCCATCTGGCCTTAAAAAGAAACAAACGCACATGAGGTTTCGAACCATGAATTTGAAGCGAACCAGCGCACTCAGCACAGCCATCGCACTGGCGTTGTATGCCAACCCCCAGCCCCTGCTGGCCCAGAACACCACGGACCAGGATGACGCCGAAAACACGGTGGAGGAAGTCGTTGTTGTCGGTATCCGTCGTTCCATCGTTGACTCAATTGACGCCAAACGT
>JABSSV010000397.1 GCA_013213875.1 Lysobacterales bacterium | reverse complement strand
GTGTCCCACCTCGATACCGCGGGCCAGCTCGATCGTGCCTTCGCCGTCCGGGCTGGCATCACCGACCTCGACGTTGCGCAGGTCTTCGCAGCGCGTCGGTACGGGCAGATCGCGCTCCCAGTTAATACCAAACAGGTGTTGTTCGTCCGCATTGGCGCCAGCGCTGAAATCTGCCAGAACCGTCACTGCATGGTCAGCGATAATGGGCAGCTCAAGTCCCACCGGGCCTAGCGAGCCGGGGCCGGCACCCACTGCGGCGCGGATTTCCTCTTCCGTGGCCATTACCAGCGGGCTGTGCACGCCATCAAGTTTGGCGGCCTTAAGGGCATTCAGCGTGTGGTCGCCGCGCAGCAACAGCGCCACCAGTGGGTGCTCGCTGTCCTCTGCCGCGTGCACGATCAGAGTTTTCATGGTGCTTTCAATGGGCACATCAAAGGCTTCCACCAGCGCGTCGATGGAGCGGATGTCTGGCGTGTCCACACAGCGCATGTCCTGTGTGGATGCCGGGCGCTCCGCCTGCGGTGCCGGCGCCGGACACAATTCGATATTGGCGGCGTAGTCGGAGCCATTAGAGAAGGCGATCAGGTCTTCCCCGGAATCTGCCAGCACATGAAACTCATGTGACTGGCTGCCACCGATGGCGCCCGAGTCGGCCCGCACGGCGCGGAACTTCAATCCGCTGCGCGTAAAGATGCGGCTGTACACCTCGTACATGTCTGCATAGGTGCGGTTCAGGCACTCCTGATCCATATGAAAGGAGTAGGCGTCCTTCATAAGGAACTCGCGCGCGCGCATGACACCGAAGCGGGGGCGAATCTCATCGCGGAATTTGGTTTGGATTTGGTAGAAAGTGACCGGCAGCTGCTTATAGCTACGCAGCTCATTGCGGGCGAAGTCCGTGATGACCTCTTCATGGGTCGGGCCGTAGCAATAGTCACGGTTTGCGCGGTCATGAATTTTCAGCAGCTGCGCGCCGAACTGGTCCCAGCGACCGGTCTCTTCCCATAACTCAGCGGGCTGGATGGCGGGCATCAACATTTCCTGATAGCCGGCCCGGTCCATTTCCTCGCGCACGATGTTCTCGACTTTGCGCAGCACGCGCAGACCCAGGGGGCTCCAGCTGTAAATGCCGGAGGTGAGCTTGCGAATCATGCCGCTGCGCAGCATCAGCTGATGGCTGGCGATTTCTGCATCGGCAGGCGTTTCACGGGTGGTGCTGAGGTGGAAATTACTGGCTTTCATGGGTGCTCTGTCCGCGCGGGTTGGGCTGCTTATGGTTAGCGCTTGGCGCTGCGTTTGGTTCAGGCACGCAAGTTTAGCTGACCCAGCCGCAGGGGTCAGCCTGTCTTTGGTGTTCTCGTATCGCCTGTTACTGGTCGCAGTATTCGTCGACGAAAGCCTGTGCTTCGTCAATCATACCGAGCCGCTCATCGTCACCGAGCATGCGGGATGTGCCATCCGGGTTTTGCAGAACCACCTTGGGGCGCGGAATCAGCTGTTCCAGCCGCGATTTTTGCGCTTCGCAGGCCGCGGCAAGGCGGGCCCGTTCACGCTCCTGCTCTTCCCGCGCCTTGGCCCGTTCCTCGCGCTTCAACTGCGCGGCATTGGGGGGCGCCGGATCCGTGGCCGGCTGCTGGAATGGGTTATCCGTTGTAGCGTTTTTGGCGGCCTCGGCGACGGACACCTCAACGGCCTCTACCCCCTTGGGTGGCCGCTCGCCAAAATGCACCGTGCCCTGGGCGTCCACCCAGCGATAAACGGTGGTCGCTTCCGCTATGCTCATGCCTAGGCTCAGGCCCAGAACCGCGGCCCACAGGACGATCGTGGTGTATTTTGCTTGCATGACAGGTGCCCTTTCCCCATTGGTTCCCTGTTTTATAGCATATTCGGTTCAGTGAAAGCGGTTCCTTGTGAGTAGGCCGCGGCCGGTGCGGGCCGGGTGCCGTGCTATGATCCGCTTCTGAAAATCAGCGTCAGATTGCCCATGAGCGAACGTCCCAATATGCGCCAGCGCGGCGCATTTCTACTGCCCAATGCTTTGACCACGCTGGCCCTGTTCGCCGGTGTTTACTCCATCATTGCGGGTATCAACGGTGCTTATATCAGCGCTGCTGTGGCCATTGGCATTGCCGGTATTCTCGATGGCCTGGATGGACGGGTCGCACGCATGACCAACACGCAGAGTGAATTTGGCGTGCAGTACGACAGCCTATCGGACATGATTTCCTTTGGCCTGGCACCAGCCTTGCTGGCCTTCAACTGGTGTCTGCAGGGCATGGCAGATATCAGCCCCACGGCGGGCAAGCTGGGTTGGCTGGCGGCTTTCGTTTATATCGCCTGTGCTGCCCTGCGCTTGGCGCGCTTCAATTCGCAGGCCGGCGGAGACGACAAAACCTATTTTCAGGGCCTTGCCAGCCCGGCCGCTGCCCTGTCGGTCGCCGTTTGCGTCTGGTTTTTTGAAGACCAGAATATTGCAGCCGAGAGCGTGCGCTGGTTTATGTGGGTGCTTACTATCGTGCTGGGACTGCTCATGTTCTCCAATGTGCGCTACTTCAGTTTCAAAACCATCGCGACCAATGAGAAAGTGCCCATGTTCTGGCTCTTTCTCATGATGCTGGCGCTGGTGCTGTTCGCCATTGACCCGCCCACGGTGGGACTGGTGATCGGATCAATCTATATCAGTTCCGGCTTTATCATGACCTTGATCGGTCGTCGCAAGCGCCAGGCGCGCCGCGCCCTGCGTCGCAATCTGCGGCGCCAGGCAGCGGCCCGCCGTGCCGCGGAGCAGGAGGCGCCAGCGGCTGGCGAAGACAAGGTCTGATGACCCGTCAGCAGGCCTATCTGGAAGCGCTCCAAATTACGCCCTGGGTGCGGCGCTCACTGCCGCCGGAAACACCGCAGCCGGAGGACTCGCCTGCAGCAGCGTCACCGCCTGAGTCCCCTGCGACGACTAGCGATTTGCAGGCCAGCGTGCCGCTTGCGGAGGCGCGGCTTGCCTTTGGTCCGGGCGCGGGCGGCTGTCTGCTGCTCGGCCCCAGTCAGGCTGCCGCTGCCCAGCAGGTGGCTTCAGACCTGAGTCGGACCCTGGGCCAGCCACCGGTGTGGTGCTGGCCGGCCGAGGACGAAACAGCTAAAGCGGCGCATGCGGCTTGTGATGAGCGCCTGGCTACGGACCTGTTGATCCTGGGCCCGGCTCTGGCCAGCCTCATGTTCGGGGCGGACCTACCCGAGCGCAGTGGTTCCGCACGGGTGCTGCTATTGCCCAGCCTGGATGAGCTGGCTGCCAGCGCGGAGGCGCGGCGGGCCTGCTGGCAAGCGCTGCGCAGCTCGGGGATTCTGCGACGTCAGGGCGCATCCCAGGCCTGATGGTCCTGGCCCGGGCAGAGCATCCGGTGATTCGGCCGCTGCTGCCGTCGGATCTCGATGCGGTCATGGCGATTGAAAACGCGGCCTATGTCTTTCCCTGGAGCCGCGGCATCTTTGCCGATTGTCTGCGCATTGGATACGGCTGCTACGGCGTGCAGACCGGTGCCAGCCTGGCTGCCTATGTGATTTTTAATTGGGGCGCAGGCGAGACCCACTTACTGAATATTTGCGTAGATCCGGGCCAGCAGCGCGCCGGACTCGGACGCTTGCTGCTGGAGTTTGCCATCGAACGAACGCGCCAGCTCGGCTGTCAGACCATGCTGCTGGAGGTGCGACCTTCCAACCCGGGAGCTATCGCGCTCTATGAGCAGCGGGGCTTCCAGACCATCGGTCGGCGCCCGGATTATTACCGCAGCGAGGCGGGGCGTGAGGACGCACTGGTGATGCGGCTGCCGTTGCAGCCGGGTAGCTAGCCCACCTACTCGCTGGCCAGCGACGCAATACGCTGCAGCTGCGCTTCCAGTTCGGCGACGGTAGCTTCAGAGCTGGCCAGTCTTTCGCGCTCCTGTTCGACCACTTCCGCAGGCGCATTTTCAACAAATCGGGCGTTGCCCAGCTTGCCCTTCGACTTGGCCAGCTCCTGCTGTTCTTTCTGCAGTTGTTTGCGTAAGCGCGCTGTTTCTGCGGCCACATCGACCAGGCCCGCTAGCGGTATCAACAGTTTCAGGTCACCTACCAGGGCCACGGCGCATTGGGACGCATCCGCCTGCTCATCGACCCAGGTGAACCGGGCGACCTTACCGAGACTGGCGAGCAGTGTCTCGGAGCGCTCCAGACGCGCGCGATCGTGCTCAGACCCGCCCTGTAGCCAGACCTCCAACTGCTTGGACGGTGCCAGATTCAGCTCTGAACGAATGCGGCGCACGCCTTGCAAAACCTCTTTGAGCCAGCCTGCGTGGGCATCGGCCTCCGGGTCGGAAGGCGTGGCTTCTGGCCAGGCTTGCAGCATAACGGACTCGCCGGTCTTGCCCAGCGGTGGGGCAACGCGCTGCCAGATTTCTTCCGTGATAAAGGGAATAAACGGGTGCAGGGCACGCAGGAGCGACTCCAGCACCGTAAGCAGTGTGTGCCGCGTGGCATTCTGCTGGGCCGCGTCACCTTGCTGCAGTGCGGGTTTGGACAGCTCCAGGTACCAGTCACAGTATTCGTTCCAGGTGAACTCCCACAGGCTTTGGGCGGCCAGATCGAGACGACGGGTAGCCAGATGGGTATCCAGATCCCTTTGCATGGTGCCGAGCCGCGAAAGGATCCAGCGGTCCGTAAGCGCCAGCTCGGCTGGGGCGCTGATGGCATGCCCCTCACACTGCATCAGTACATAGCGTGCTGCGTTCCAGAGCTTGTTGCAGAAGTTGCGATTGCCTTCGATACGCCCGAGGTCGAAGCGGATATCCCGACCGTTCGTGGCCAGGGCCGCAAAGGTAAAGCGCAGTGCGTCACAGCCAAAGGCCGGAATCCCGTCCGGAAATTCCTGGCGGGTAGCCCGTTCAATGGCAGGTGCCATGTGCGGTTGCATGAGCCCGGTGGTGCGTTTGGTCACCAGCGGTTCCAGTTCGATACCATCGATCAGATCAATCGGGTCCAGCACATTGCCCTTGGATTTGGACATTTTCTGGCCCTGCCCATCGCGGATCAGACCATGGATGTAGATCTCGCGGAAGGGCACATCGCCCTGGAAGCGGAGACCCATCATGATCATGCGGGCCACCCAGAAAAAGATGATGTCGAAGCCAGTGACCAGCACGCTGGTGGGGTAGAAGCGGTCCAGGCGGGCGCTTTCCTGGGGCCAGCCCAGCGTGGTGAAGGGCCACAGGGCAGATGAGAACCAGGTGTCAAGCACATCGTCATCCTGGCGTAGCGTCACGGAGGCGTCCAAGCCGCCCCGTTGGCGCGCGTCTTCCTCATTCAGGCCCACATAGACTTTACCTTCATCGTCGTACCAGGCGGGAATTCGGTGTCCCCACCAGAGCTGGCGCGAGATGCACCAGTCCTCAATGCGATGCATCCAGTCAAAATAGGTTTTGTTCCAGTTTTCCGGAACGAAACGGATGCGGCCGCTTTCGACTGCTTCGATGGCCGGCTGGGCCAGGGGCTCGATTTTGACGTACCACTGATCGGTGAGATAGGGCTCGATCACGGCGCCGGAGCGGTCGCCGCGTGGCACCATCAGGGTGTGCTTATCGACACGCTCGAGCAGACCCGCTGCGTCCAGATCCGCAACCATGCGTTTACGCGCTTCAAAGCGGTCCAGGCCGCGATAGGCCTCTGGTGCCTGCTCGTTAAGCGTAGCGTCCGGATTGAGCACATTGATTTTTTCCAGGCCGTGGCGCTGGCCCATCTCATAGTCGTTGAAGTCATGCGCCGGTGTAATTTTGACGCAGCCGGAACCAAATTCCGGCTCAACATAGTCATCGGCAATCACTGGAATGCGGCGCCCGGTCAGGGGCAGGTCCAGCTCCTTGCCGATCAGATCCGTATAGCGCTCATCATCCGGATGCACCGCAACGGCGGTGTCGCCGAGCAGCGTTTCCGGACGCGTGGTGGCAACCACCAGATGGCCTGAGCCATCGGCGAAGGGATAGCGCAGATGCCAGAGAGAGCCTTGCTCCTCTTCGGACAGTACCTCCAGATCCGAGAGCGCCGTATGCAGCACCGGATCCCAGTTAACCAGGCGCTTGCCACGATAAATCAGCCCATCCTCATGCAGGGAAACGAACACCTGAGTGACCGCTTCACTAAGCCCCTCATCCATGGTGAAACGGCTGTTCTCCCAGTCGACGGAGCTGCCCAGGCGGCGCATTTGCTGCTCGATGCGGCCACCGGAGCGTTCTTTCCAGTCCCAGACGGCCTCGGTAAATGCTTCCCGGCCGAGATCGTGGCGCGAGGTGCCTTCATTGGCCAATTGCCGCTCGACCACCATCTGCGTGGCGATGCCGGCATGGTCTGTGCCCGGCTGCCACAGCGTAGGAACACCCAACATGCGTTGCTGACGCGTGAGGATGTCCATGATCGTGTCCTGAAACGCATGCCCCATGTGCAGGCTGCCAGTCACGTTGGGGGGCGGCAGCATGATGCAGAAGGGGTCGCCCTCAGCATTCAGGTCGGGGGCAAACCAGCCGCACTCTTCCCAGTGCTCATACCAGCGCCGTTCGATATTGGCCGGGGCGTAACTCTTGTCCATCTGTATTGTCCGATTGAGCCTCTGGCTCAGCTGATGTCATGTGCTTTGGGCGCATAGCCATGGGCCCGGTAGTGACGAAACTTGTCGCGCGACGCGGCACGCTCTGCGTCCTTGTGCGGCACGATTTCCAACAGGCGCTGATAGGGCAGCGGTAGTGGCATGGCCTCACGGGTAAGGTTGATCAGGACCTGAGCCTGAGCCGGCACCTGCTCCAGCAGAGTGACCGGCGCCAGCGATTGCTGCGTGTCCGTGCTGCGTTCATGCGGCAGGAAACGCCCTTCCGGATAGTGCCAGAGCAGCTCGTCCAGCTGCTCGGCCTGGGCGGTGTCCTGCGCCAGAATGCTGACCTGAAAGCCGCGCTCCCAGGCCATGAGGGCCAGGCGGCAGGCCAGGTGCTCGGCGTCCCGGGCCCCGTCGCCGAGCAGGTAGAAGTCCACCTGACAGTCGGCAGTCACCGCAGGGTCAGCCCTGGCGGTCGAGCAGGAACTGCGTCAGCATTCCCACCGGCCGTCCCGTCGCGCCCTCATTGGCGTTCCATTTCCAGGCCGAGCCGGCGACATCGAGATGTGCCCAGCGCATGTCCTCGGTAAATTTGGACAGGAAACAACCGGCGGTAATGGCGCCCGCTGGCAGCCCGCCGATGTTTTTCATATCGGCAAAGGGCGTTTTCAGCTGGGACTGATAGTCGTCCCAGATGGGCAGTCGCCAGCCGCGGTCTACGGCCTTCGCGCCTGCCTGCTCCAGCTCCGCGGCCAGATCGTCATGATGGGTCATAATGGCCGAGGCATGATGTCCCAGGGCTACCACGCAGGCGCCGGTCAGCGTTGCCACATCAATGATGGCCTGCGGCTCGAAACGTTCACTGTAGGTAAGGGCATCGCAGAGAGCGAGACGGCCTTCCGCGTCCGTGTTCAGCACTTCAATGGTCTTGCCGGCCATGGAGCCGATGACGTCGCCCGGGCGGTAGGCTTTGCCGTCCGGCATATTCTCCACCGCGGCCACAACGGTGACCAGATTCACATTCAGCTGCATCTGGGCGCAGGCCTCAAAGGCGCCGATCACAGCCGCCGCGCCACACATGTCGTACTTCATCTCATCCATGGACTCACGCGGCTTCAGCGAGATCCCGCCCGTGTCGAAGGTGACGCCTTTGCCCACGAAGACAAAGGGCTTTTCCTCCGCGGCGGCGCCCTGATACTTAAGCACAACCAGGCGGGGCGGGTTGCTGCTGCCCTGACCCACGTTCAGCAGAGCCTCCATACCCAGTTCGGCCATGGCACGGCGCTTCAGGATTTCCACCGAGCAGTTGTCATAGCTCGCGGCGATGCGCTTGCCTTCCTTGGCCAGATAGATCGGTGTGCAGATGTTGGGCGGTAAATTGCCCAGTTCCCGCGCCGTACGAAAGCCAATGCCGAGGCCAATGCCTTCTTCCAGCGCGCCCTGCAGGTCAGCCCCGCCGCTGAAGCTGGCCGCTGCCAAAGGCTGCGCCTTGCCGTCCTTGAGCGGCTTGGTGGTGGTGTAAAGGTAATTGGCGTGATCAAAGGCGAATACCGCTTGCCGCGTGCGCCAGTGCGCATCCATGGATTCAACGGGTAGCTCGGCGAGGCAGATATGCGCTTCCGTCACCGTATGCTCGCGCAGGACTTTGCCCGCTGCCATGCAGGCGTTCTGGAAACTGACCCGGTCAAAACGATCGGCCTTACCGCAGCCAACGATAAGGATGCGTTCAGCGCTGACGCCGGGCAGCCCATGTAGCATCACGGTTTGTTGGCCGTCCGTATTGATGTCCCCGGCTGCGATCAACTTGCTCAGGCTGCCGTCGCTGGCGGCATCGATGCTGGCTGCAGGCTCTGCTAGTGCCTGATCTTCAAAGACGCCAAGGACCAGGCAGGCCGTCTCAACGGTGGTGGCAGGAGCGTTGTTTAGCGTGATTTCCATAGTGAGTTTCGACCCCTTTCAGGTTTCTGGCGCTGTAAGTCGCGCGGGCGAGCGCGACAGTTTACTAAACTGCGGATAAAATTTCGTGTTTCGTGCTCGTTCCGGTGGTTGCGCTGCCGCGCCGGCCCCGATAACGTTTCTGCGTCAGCGCTGCCCAATGCCGCAGCCGATGCCCGTCGCAGCCAGAAGCCCAGGAGGGACAAGCATTCCGTGACGATTCTCCAGCGCTACATTTTTAAGGAATGGCTGCTCACGCTACTGGCGGTGAGCGTGGTGCTTTATATCGTGCTGATGGGCGTGTTTCTCGGTGAGCTTCTCAACGATATCGCTGACGGACGCGTGCCTGCGGGGCTGCTGGGTACGCAACTTTTTCTGGCCACGCCACAGATACTGACCAATCTTCTACCACTGGCGGCCTTCGTGGGGGTCATGTGGGGTCTGGGCCGTTTGTACCGGGACCACGAAATGGTGGTCATGCGCTCCAGTGGCTTTGGCTGGCGCTCCCTGTTGCGGCCGCTCATGTCCTTGACGATTCCCCTGGCGCTGCTGCTGGTACTGATCAGTTTCGTGCTGGCTCCGCGAGCCGCGGTTAAATCCGAGGAGGTGGTGGAACAGGCCCTGCGCTCGGCTTCCCTGTGGGGGCTGCAGCAGGGGCGTTTTCATATCATGCAAAGCGGGCGCCTGGTGATTTACGTTGAGAGCATGGACGCAGACGGACGCAATATGAGCAACGTCTTCGTGCGTCAGGCAGATGCCGGTCGTTCGCGGGTTTGGGTGGCCCGGTCAGGTGAATACTGGGTCGATCAGGACCATGGTAAGCGCTATCTGACGCTCCGCGATGGCGAGGTTAATGAACTGGCCGCTGGCGCCAAGAATGTGCGGGTTCTGCAGTTTGAGCGCAACGATCTCATGCTGCCCGAGCCGCCGCGGGGGGAGCAGAAAGACGAATTGGAAACCCGCAGCTTCAGCGAATTAATCCTGGCGCGGGATGCAGCGTCGGTGGCCGAGTTGAACTGGCGCTTGTCACCCGCGCTGGCGGTGATCATCCTGGGGTTGCTGGCTATTCCCCTGTCCCACGCCGGGCCCCGTGAGGGCCGGGGCGCGCGGGCGGCGCTGGGCATTTTGGTGTACGCCATCTACGCGAATATGCTGCATCTAAGCAAAAACTGGGTGGCAAACGAAACGCTCCCCGTTGGCCTAGGTATGTGGTGGGTGCACGGGGTAGTCCTGCTCGCCGTGTTGATCTGGCTGCAGCGGCAGGGGCGCATGGTGGGAAGCTCATGATCAAGCTGGTGGACCGCTATGTGGGCCGAACTGCGCTGCTGGGCGTGCTTGCCGTCTGGTTCGGGCTGACCCTGCTTATGTCCATGTTCACCTTGCTGGATCAGCTCGGCGAGACCAGTGGCGGCGTATCCCTGCAGTCGGTTTTCTACTACGTTTTGCTCAAGGCGCCGGGGGCGGCCTACGTGGTCTTTCCGGTGGCCTCGCTGCTGGGTGCGCTGATCGGTGTCGGTGCGCTGGCAGCGGCCAATGAGTTGGTGGCCTTTCGAACAGCGGGTGCTTCGCGGTTGCGTATCTCCGGCTCGGTTTTGGGCGCTGTGCTGGTTCTGACCCTGGGCGTCATGGCCCTGGGCGAGTGGGTCATGCCGCCCGCAGAGGCGCAGGCCCGAGCCTTGAAGGACTCGCGGGTGGCGGCTACCGGACGGTCTGGCGCCAGTGGCCTCTTGTGGATTCGTGATGGCGATCGCTTCATTAACGTAGATCGCTCCATCGTGCAGTCCGATGAGGCCGTCACGGATGGCGGCACCCTGATTAACGTGGTCGAGTTCGCGTTCAGTCCGGAGCGGTCTCTGGAGCGTGTGACACAAGCAAAGAAAGCGGTGCACGACGGTCAGAGCTGGCAGCTCTACGACAGTACCGAGAGGCGGCTGGATGACGCGGCGGTGTCGCGGCAGGTTAGCGATCAGCGGGAATGGTCCGTCGGCTTCGGGCCGGAGCTTTTGCGCTCCGCAGTCACGCGACCCCGCTATATGTCCATGCGCGGCATCATGGATCAACTGGCTTATCTGCGACAAAACGGACTCGATGCGAGAGCCTACAATTCCGTGCTCTGGTCCAAAGCGCTCTATCCGCTGACCGTGCTGGCGCTGGTGTTGGCCGGCATGCCCTTTCTGTTTGGGTCCAGCCGCTCCCAGAGCATTGGCCTGCGCATCTTCATCGGCATGACACTGGGTGGCGTGTTTATGATCGTCAGCCGCACCATGCAAAATTTTGCGGACGCCTACGCCATGCCGGCTTTTGTGGGTACGGCGCTGCCGTCACTGGCGCTCGCCGCCGTCATCATCCTTATCCTGAGACGTTCCGTCTGAGCGCTTTCGCCGCTGCCGCTTCGGGCGCTGGATCAGACGCGTGCCGCTTAGAAGGTCGTGCCAGCAGGCCCGGTCGCTGCGAAACAGACTGACCCAAAATCCCAGCCCCAGGCAGGCCAGCGACAGCAGCGAGGCTGCGAAGCGTCCCAGGCATTGCCCCCATCCCGGTCGCTTGCCTGCCACGGTCAGCAGATCCACACGCCAGGTGCGCATGCCCAGCGTCTGCCCGGCCAAGGTCCAACACAGGCCCAGATAGGCAAACCAGGCCGCCAGCGCATACAGGGTAAAACCGATATCGCGGCCCAGCTGTACCTCAGAACCGGTGACGGGCAGGGCGATAAATGCGGCGATTAGTACCACCGCCAGAGCGGGCATCAGGTCGTACAACATGATCATGCCCCGCCGCAAGAGGCTACAGGGCTGTGCGCCGGCCTGACTGCCTGGGGGGAGCTTGGGTTCTGAGTGGTTCATGACTTCTTCGGCGACGGTACTCATTCCATTATGGTGGCACGCTGCGCGACCACAACCCCGCGTCGCCCGTGCGGGGTCGAGAGAGCTTCTTGAGCGGTCTTTTCCGCGCGCTTGCATGACCTTCTCGAGCCGCTTTTGCTGAGGAAGGCGATAATCCGATGTGGAATTGTTGCGGCAGCTTCAGGTATCCTCAGTCGCCCTGTCTTTGTGGAATCGGACAGAGGGTGATGTGTGCGTCCCCTGTTCGCTAATACCAACTCATAAACTGGAAAAGGCAATGCCACGAAAAACTCGATTCAAAATCCTTACGGCCGGTGTGGTGATTTCGGCCGCACTGCTCACGGGCAACGCCCCCGCGCAGCAGCTGCTAAACAACACGGTCGGCAAGGAAGGCAAGATCAACCGGGACGGCGCCGCATCACAGAAGCGTGTGACGGCTCTGGCGCAGCAAACGGCTGATCTGCTGGCCCAGTACCGGGCGGTCGTCAGAGAGACCGACAGTCTGCGCATCTATAACGACCAGCTGGAAAAAGTGGTTACGGACCAGCGCAACGAAATCGTCTCAATCAACGAGCAGCTGGAAGGGCTGGAGAGCACCAATCGGGGTGTTGTGCCGCTGATGCTGGAGATGATCGACACGCTGGACCAGGTGGTTGAGGCTGACATGCCGTTCCGCCTGGAGGAGCGTCGCGAGCGGGTACTGCGCCTGCGCGACATGATGGATCGTGCGGATGTGACCACCTCTGAGAAGTATCGCCGCATCATGGAAGCCTACCAGGGCGAGCTGGAGTACGGCCGGACTACCGAGGCCTATTCTGAGGCGCTGCCGACCACGGGCCAGACCGTTGAGTTCCTGCGCATCGGACGCACGCTGCTGGTTTATCAAACCAGCGACCAGGTCACTACCGGTTGGTTCAACCCGAGCACGCGCGTGTATGAGGATCTGCCGGACAAGTACCGGCTTGAGGTGAAAGAAGGCTTGGCCATCGCCCGTAATGAGAAGGCGCCCAATCTGGTCACCCTGCCTGTACCTGGACCGGAGGTGGCACAATGAGAACACTAAAAATTATATTGGCCGGCGCGTTGCTGGCAACCAGTGGCTTCGCCTCTGCGCAGACGCTGCAGGAACTCGCCGCCGAGGTCGATCGGGCGGTGCGGGAAGAAGGCAAGCTGAACGAACAACGTGAGGCCGAGTTTCTGCGGGACCGTAACAACCAGCGCACCCTGCTGGCCCAGGCTCAGCAGGAGCTGGCCAATCAGGAAGCGCGCAGCGATCGTCTCAAGAACGAGTACGACGTGAATGAGCGCGACCTGGCAGAGCTGGAAACGGTCCTGCAGGAGCGTATGGGTAACCTGGGTGAGTTGTTCGGCATTGTGCGTCAGGCATCTGGTGACCTGCAGTCAGCGCTGGACGACTCCATGGTGTCCGCCCAGTTCCCGGGGCGCGGCGATTTTCTCGCTGACATTGCCCAGAGCAAGGAATTGCCCAATGTAGCGGAGCTGCGCCGGATCTGGTCCAGCATGGTTACCGAGATTGCCGAGTCCGGCAAAGTGGTGCGCTTTGTCGCTCCCGTGGAGCGGGCCAACGGTGAGAAGCAGGAGCTGGACGTGGTTCGCGTTGGCGTCTTCAACGCCGTCAGCAACGGCAGCTTCCTGGACTGGGATCCCAGCAAGAGCCGGGTAAACCTGATCGAACTGGCGCGTCAGCCATCGGCCCGTTTTCAGGGTATGGCGGCGAACCTGCAGGATGTGCCCAGCGGACAGGCTGTGGATATGGCGGTTGATTTCTCCCGCGGCCAGATCCTGCGCGCCGTGGTGCAGAGCAAATCACCCATTGAGCGAGTACAGGAAGACGGCGGCCCGGTTGGCTACGTGGTTCTTGGTGTGGGCCTGCTGGGCTTGCTGCTGTGTTTCTGGAAATTCTTAGTGCTGTACTCCACCGGCGGCAAGATTCGCAAACAGCTGAAGACGGATACGCCGGACAAGTCCAATCCGCTGGGTCGGGTCATGGGCGTGTATGCCGATAACCCGGAGACCGATATTGAGACGCTTGAGCTGAAGCTGGATGAAGCCATCCTGCGCGAGACAGCGCCTTTGGAGAGCGGTCTGAGCTTTATCAAGGTGCTTTACGTCATCGCACCTCTGCTCGGTCTGCTGGGTACCGTGGTCGGCATGATCGCAACCTTCCAGATGATCACCCTGTTCGGCACGGGTGACCCGCGCATGATGGCCGGCGGTATTTCAACCGCCCTGGTCACCACCGTGCTGGGTCTGGTGGTCGCCATTCCGCTGACGCTGTTCCACAGCTTCCTGCAGGGCAAGAGCAAGGCCCTGATTCAGGTGCTGGAAGAACAGGCGGCCGGCATCATCGCCCGTCTTGCGGAGCGCCATGGATGATCTGGTTCTATGACGCCATAGCGTCCATCAGGGACTTCATCGAGTTGGGTGGCGATGTGCTGTACGCCATCATGCTGGTGCTGTTCCTGATGTGGACCTTTATTCTGGAGCGCCTGTGGTACTTCTACCGCGTGCATCCCGGTGAGATGAAGCAGACCATTGAGGCCTGGGACGCGCGCGCGGATACCACCTCCTGGTATGCCAAGCGGGTTCGTGAGCAAATGATCTCCGAGACCAATGTTGCGCTGAAGAAAAACATCGGCCTGATCAAGGCCCTGATCGCCATCTGCCCCCTGCTGGGCCTGATGGGTACCGTGACGGGCATGGTTTCGGTATTCGACGTCATGACTTACAGCGGCAGCGGTAATGCGCGCGCCATGGCGGCCGGCGTGTCCAAGGCCACCGTGCCGACCATGGCCGGCATGGTCGCGGCCCTGTCAGGCGTGTATTTCGGTACCTGGCTTGAACACAAGGCTGCCACGGAAACCGAAGCGCTGGAAGACCAGCTGCAGCACCACTAAAGCAGGAGATCTGAGTCATGGCCCGACGCCACGCCCAGCAAGACGAGACGGAAATCAACATCACGCCGATGCTCGACATCGTGTTTATCATGTTGATCTTCTTCATCGTAACGACGTCCTTTACCAAGGAAACCGGCGCAGAGATTGTGAAACCGCTCGCCGATCAATCGGTTCGCCTGCAGAAGGGAACCATTTTGGTCGGCGTCCGTTCTAACGATGAAATCTGGATGAACAAGCGCAGCATTGAGGTTCGAGAAGTGCGCGCCATGGTGGAGCGCGCCAAGGCTGAGAACCCGGAAGGCAGCGTAGTGATCGTGGCCGATAAGGGGGCCCGCGTCGGCGTGGTGACCCAGGTCATGGATCAGATAAAACTGGCGGGCATTGAAGGCATTGCCATCTCTGCCGATCCGCCAAACTGAAGCAGGAGCTAGCTAAGCATGAGCAAATTTCGCACACCCCTTGCTGCGCTGCTTGCCGTCGGTGTGACCTTCGGCTTGTTTATTTTTATGTATAAGCTGATTTCTTCCGGTGACGGTCGGGCGAACGATCTGGATGCGATTTCTGGCATCCGTTTCGGGCCCGTAGACATTCCGGATGACGCGCTGGCCAAAAACCGCGTCAAGCCGAAGCCGCCACCCAAGCCGAAAGAGCCGCCACCGCCGCCGAAAATGAACGTGCAGAAGCCGCAGGAGGTGGTGCAGCAGATGCCCAAGCTCGATATCCCGAATATCGATAACCCCATGGTGGGCGGTGAGGGCATTTTTATTGGTAGCTTTAGCCAGGTGGATAAAACGGCCGAAGGCGACATCATTCCCTTGGTACGGATCAACCCCATGTATCCCCGCGAGGCGTCCATCAAGGGCCTCGAGGGTTATGTGACGATCGAATTCACCATCACGGAGGTGGGTACGGTGAAGAAGCCTCGCGTGATTGATGCGGATCCGCCGCGCGTGTTCAATCGTGCAGCCCTGCGCGCCATTTTGAAGTGGAAATTCAAGCCGCGCGTAGTGGATGGTGTGGCAGTGGAGCGTTTGGCCACTCAAACGCTCGATTTTAACCTCGGAGATCAGTGAGCATGGCAACGATCAGATCAACAGCATTAGCGGCTGCGGTCGCAGCTACCCTGTCCGGGGCGCCCTTCTTTGCCGTGACCGCTCAGGCTCAGGACGCCTGCGGCGCTGAGCGCGGTGTCACTGCGGGCACCACCGACCAGGCAGTTTATAACCGCATGACCAAGGCCTACGAGCTGGTCGGTGAAGAGCAGTACAGCGAGGCCAAAGACATTTTTGTCCAGCTTCGTAACCGGGCCACCAGCGATTACTCCAAGTCCGTTCTGGCGCAGGCCATCGCGCAGGTGAACTGGCAGATGGAGGATTATGATGCGGCGCTGAAGGAATTCGAGACAGCGGTGGAGCTGGATGCCCTGCCAGATCAGCAGCATTACGCCCTTATGTACCAGATCGCCCAGCTCTACTACAGCAAGGAGCGATACTCGGAAGCGTTGGAGCGCCTTGATCTCTGGTTTTGTCGTGTACCGGAAGAGAAGCACACGGCGGCCGCCTATGTTCTGCAAGGCTCCATTTACGCCCAGCGCGAGGACTGGCGTAATGTGGTGACGTCCATGGGTAAGGCGATCTCCATGTCGCCTGATCCCAAGGAGCCCTGGTACCAGCTCAAGCTGGCCGCCCATTTCCAGCTCGAGCAGTTCCCTGAGGCCGCTGACACGCTGGAGGTGCTGATCTCCAAATGGCCTGACAAAAAGGTGTATTGGAACCAGCTGTCCAACACCTACTACCGAATTGGTAATAACGCCAAGGCGCTTTCCGTAATCGCTCTGGCCTACCGCAAGGGCCTGTTGGACAAACAACCGGACATGCTTTATCTGGCCAATCTCTACGCGTCGCAAGATGTGCCGTTCAAGGCGGCGCAGGTATTGCAGACCGAACTGGAAGCGGGCGTTATTGCTCCGGAAGAGCGCTACTGGACCATGGCTGGGGACAACTGGTACGCCGCTGAAGAGTACGAGCGCGCCCTGGCGGCTTTTGCGCAATCGGGTAAGCTGGCGGATGACGGCAAAATTGATATGCGTCGTGCCTACATTCTGGTCGACATGGAGCGCTGGGAAGAGGGGGCTGCGGCTTTACAGGCGGCGCTGGATAAAGGCGGCCTGAAGGAGCGGGAAACCGGCGACGCCCATCTGCTGATGGGTATGACTGAGTTCCAGCGCGGTAACTACGAGCGCGCCACCGCTGCCTGGAATCGTGCTGCTCGCTTCCCCGGCGCGCGCGGCCAGGCCCAGCAGTGGCAGGCACACATGCGTGAGGAGCGCGCCCGCACTGGCCTTTGAGCTCGTGTCCGTTCACCCTATGAAAGCCCGGCCTGGCCGGGCTTTTTTGTGCCTGCGCCCGCCCGCGGTGATAATGCAGCCATGAAGGATAGCTGTGCGATTGATGCATTTCTGGACGCCATCTGGGCCGAACGGGGGCTGAGTGCCAACACGCTGGAAAGCTACCGACGTGATCTGGACAAGTTGGCCGGTCATTTGACCGCCCAAGGTATCAGTCTGCCGGCGGCCTCGCGGGAGGCGCTACTGGAGTATCTCGCGCTTGAAATGAAGGCGGGTCGGAGCTCGCGCTCGATCGCCCGCTATCTGTCTGCCTTTCGCCAGTACTATCGCTGGGCTGTTCGTGAACGGCTACTGACAGAAGATCCAACAGCCCTGATCGAAAGCCCGCGCCTGGGTCGCAGCCTGCCCAAGGCGCTCAGCGAGAAGGAAGTGGAAGCGCTGCTGGCCGCGCCGCTACCGGACCAGCCTCTAGGTTTGCGTGATCGGGCCATGCTGGAGTTAATGTATGCAACGGGTCTGCGTGTCAGCGAGCTGACCGGGCTGCAGCTGGTTAATCTGAGCCTGAATCAGGGGCTGGTTAGGGTGCTCGGCAAGGGCAACAAGGAGCGGCTTGTACCGCTGGGCGAAGAGGCAGAACGCTGGCTGACGCGCTACCTGGCGGAGGCCCGCCCCGGACTCCTGAAGGGGCGTGTGGCAGATGAAGTTTTTGTGACCGCGCGCGGGGGCGGTATGACCCGTCAGACCTTTTGGCACCGAATCAAACGGCACGCGCAGGTGGCGGGTATTGGCAAACCCATATCGCCCCATGGCTTGCGTCATTCCTTCGCCACCCATTTATTGAACCATGGCGCCGATCTGCGGGTCGTACAATTGCTGCTTGGCCATAGTGACCTGTCCACCACACAGATTTATACTCACGTGGCTCGCGAGGGACTGAAACGTTTGCACGAGCAGCATCACCCGCGCGGCTAGGCCAAAGCCAGTCGTTCGCCCACCCGTCATGGCCCCATGGGGCAAGAGCGTTTTACAGTTACTGATTCAGGTATTTTTATGAACAAGAGTCATTTTGCAGGTCGTGCCGCAGCTGCGCTGCTGTTTCTCGGACTGGCGTCCGCTTTGCAGGCCGACAGTGCGCCCGATGCATCATCCTTCAGCGCCGCCGAAGCCAAGTTGAGGCAGCTGGCGCCCAGCGCATCCACCATCGCCATCTCCGAAACGCCCGTACCCGGATTACTGCAGGCACAGATCGAGAACGAAATTGTCTACATTTCCAGCGATGGCAAGTATCTGGTGCAGGGTGCTTTGCTGGATATCGACGCGCGCGTCAATCTGACGGATCAGGCGCGGGCCGGCCTGCGCCGGGACCTGCTTGACGGCATGGACAACCCGCGTGAGATTGTTTTCAGCCCAGAGGGTGATCCGGACTACAGCCTGTTGGTGTTCACCGATATCGACTGTGGCTACTGCCGGAAGTTGCATGAAGAGATAGATGACTACACGGCGGCCGGAATTGAGATCAAGTACATGGCCTTTCCCCGCGCCGGAATCGGGTCACCGTCCTACGAGAAGTATGTATCGGTTTGGTGTGCCGAGGACCAACAGGCGGCGCTGACCCTGGCCAAAACCGGTAACGATCCGGAGCCGCTACAGTGTGATAACCCGGTGCTTGAGCAGTATGAAATCGGCCAGCAGGCCGGGGTCACCGGCACGCCGGCCATCGTTACGGCAGACGGCACCTTGATCCCGGGTTACATGCCGGCAGACGCGTTGCGCGCGAGACTGGATGCATTGCAGGCAGCGAGCAACTAACCGCCCTGAACAAAACCCCGCCGCTGTCGCCCCGGAGCAGCGGCAGGCGGTATAATTTGCGCCCACAAAGACGCCAAAGGCGTTGCTAACTACTGCTCTTGGGAGACATCCATTGTCTGCGTTCACCTGGTTATTGGGCGATCCTGCTCTTTCTGCATTCCGGCAGCGTAAGCTGCTGCGTTCTCTCACCCGCGAGCTGGGTGTGGCAAGTGCCGGCGAGGTGCCAGAGGGACTGACCCTGACGGCGTACCATCTCTACTTCATTGAGAGTGAGGCGGCGCTGGATGCGTCGCAGCTGCGTCAACTGGGCGAATTGCTGCATGGGGCGCAAGCGCCGGTACCGGCGGGGGATGCGAGCTTCGTGGTGGTGCCGCGTCTGGGCACCGTCTCGCCCTGGTCCAGCAAGGCGACTGACATCGCCCACGGCTGTGGTCTGCACGGCGTGCTGCGTATTGAGCGTGGTACCCACTACGCACTGACGGGCCTGCCACAGAACGCAGCGCTACCGCTTCTGACGCCAGCCTTCCATGATCGTATGACCGAGTCTGTGCTGGAGTCTCCGGCCGCAGGTCACACCCTGTTCGCGCACCACGAGCCGCGCCCGCTGGAACGCATTGGCCGTAGCGAAGCGGCCCTGGAAGTGGCCAATCGGGAGCTTGGGCTGGCCCTGTCGGCGGATGAGATTCTTTACCTGGCTGACGCCTATGGGACTCTGGGTCGGGATCCCAGCGATGCCGAGCTGATGATGTTTGCGCAGGCGAACTCGGAGCATTGCCGGCACAAGATCTTTAATGCCAGCTGGACCCTCGACGGAGAGGCGCAGCAGGAGACGCTGTTCGGCATGATCCGCAACACCCACGCGGTGTCGCCGGAAGGCGTGCTGTCTGCCTACCATGACAACTCGGCCGTGCTGAGTGGCTTCGAAGCGGAACGGTTTTATCCTGACCCTGCCGACCACCTGTATCGCTTCCGGCGTGAGCCCGTGGCCATGCAGATCAAGGTCGAGACTCACAACCATCCTACCGCTATCTCGCCTTTTCCCGGTGCTGCAACCGGTTCCGGCGGGGAAATTCGCGATGAGGCCGCTACCGGTCGTGGTGCGCGGCCCAAGGCGGGCCTGACCGGCTTTACCGTGTCCAACCTGCGCCTGCCCGGTTTGACGCGCAGTTGGGAAACCGATTTTGGTAAGCCGGACCGCATCGTCAGCGCGCTGGACATCATGATCGAAGGCCCGATTGGTGCTGCGGCGTTTAACAACGAGTTCGGTCGCCCGGCCCTGGGCGGCTACTTCCGGACCTTTGAACAGACGGTGGCAGATCGGGACTGGGGTTATCACAAGCCCATCATGCTGGCTGGTGGTATGGGCAATATCCGCGATACGCATGTGGAAAAGCACCGCCTGCCCGTTGGTGCTGCCGTTATCGTGCTGGGTGGTCCGGCCATGCTGATCGGCCTGGGCGGCGGAGCCGCTTCGTCCATGGGTAGCGGTCAGAGTGATTCGGAACTGGATTTTGCATCCGTTCAGCGTGAGAACCCGGAGATGCAGCGGCGCTGTCAGGAAGTCATTGACGCCTGCTGGGCCATGGGTGATCACAACCCGATTATTTCCATCCATGACGTCGGTGCCGGCGGCCTGTCCAATGCGCTGCCGGAGCTATTGCATGACAGTGAGCGCGGGGGGCGTTTGCACCTGCGCGCCGTGCCCAGTGCCGATGGCGCCATGTCGCCCATGGAAATCTGGTGCAACGAGGCCCAGGAACGCTATGTGCTGGCAGTCAGTCACGACGATCTGCCGCGCTTTGAAGAGCTCTGCGCACGGGAGCGCTGCCCCTTCGCGGTGGTGGGTGAGGCCACCGAGGTCTGTGATTTGAGTCTGGACGATGAATTGCTGGGCGACCAGCCCGTGGACCTGCCACTGCAGGTGCTACTGGGCAAGCCGCCGCGCATGCATCGTGACGCCGCGCGTGAAACGCTGGCCGGCGACGCTTTCCAAGCCGCTTCGCTGGATTTGTCTGAAGCTGCACAGCGCGTGCTGCAGCATCCCGCCGTGGCCAGCAAACGCTTTCTGATCACGATCGGTGATCGCAGCGTCGGTGGCCTGGTAGCACGCGATCCCATGGTCGGCCCCTGGCAGGTGCCTGTGGGTGATGCGGCTGTTACCCTCACCGGTTTTCAGGCGCAGACGGGTGAGGCCTTTACCCTCGGTGAACGCAGCCCCGTAGCGATTCTGGACGGGCCTGCGTCCGGACGTTTGGCCATTGCGGAGGCCATCACCAACATGGCGGGTGTGCCGCTGGCCAGCCTGAGTTCGGTGCGTCTGTCGGCTAACTGGATGGCGGCAGCCGGGGAGGCCGGACAGGATGCGACCCTGTTCGACACGGTGCAGGCCGTGGGTATGGAACTGTGTCCCGAGCTGGGTATCGCCATTCCGGTGGGCAAGGATTCCCTGTCCCTGAAGACGGTCTGGTCGGAGGCGGAGGGCGAGCAGCGGGTACTGTCACCGGTCTCGCTGGTGGTCTCTGCCTTCGCGCCGGTAACGGATGTGGGGCGCGTGCTCACGCCGCAATTGAATGCGGAGCAGGACGATACGGTGCTGGCGCTTATCGACCTCGGTGCGGGTCAGGACCGTCTGGGCGGCTCCATTCTGGCTCAGGTTTATGGGGCCTTTGGCAGCCGCGTGCCGGATCTGGACGCAGCCAGCGACCTGAAAGCCCTGTTCGAACTGATACAGGCCGAGAACGCGGCCGGTCGCTTGCTGGCCTATCACGACCGATCTGATGGCGGGTTGCTGGTAACCCTGTGTGAGATGGCGTTTGCCTCGCGCAGCGGCTTACGACTGACCTTTGACAGCGAGCGATCCCAACTAGCGGCGCGTCTGTTCGCGGAAGAGCCCGGTGCCGTTGTACAGCTGCGCCGGCAAGATTTTGCTGCGCTGCAGGCAGCTGCCGATGCGCTCGGTATTGGCGACAAACTGCATGTGATCGGTCAGCCGGTGGCTGGCGACATGCTGCAGATTGAAGATCGGGACGGCCCCGCGCTGCAACTGGAGCTGCCGGCACTGCTGGCGGCCTGGGGTGAGGTCAGTCATGCGCTGGCGCGGCTTCGCGATAAGCCCGCCTGCGCGGATCAGGAAGCGGAAATCTCCGCCCGCTGGGACGCGCCCCCCATGACCCCGAGCGTGTCTTTCGACGCTGAGGTTGATGTGGCGGCGCCCTATCTGCAGCTGGATCACCCGCCGCGCGTCGCGATTTTGCGCGAGCAGGGCGTCAATGGTCAGCTGGAGATGGCGGCAGGTTTCCAGTTGGCCGGCTTCCAGGCCGTCGATGTCCATATGTCCGATCTGGCCGCCGGGCGCACGCGGCTGCAGGATTTTCAGGGTCTGGTGGCCTGCGGCGGCTTTTCCTATGGTGACGTGCTGGGTGCCGGTCGCGGCTGGGCCAAGTCCATCCTCTTTAACGAGGAACTGCGCCGTCAGTTCGGCGATTTCTTTGCTGACCAGAACCGCTTTGCCCTGGGTGTCTGCAACGGTTGCCAGGCGCTGGCCGCCCTGCGCGACATCATCCCGGGCAGTGATCACTGGCCGGAATTCTTACGCAATGAATCCGAGCAGTTTGAGGCACGGCTGAGCCTGGTGCGGGTGGAGTCTTCACCATCCCTGTTTCTCGACGGGATGGCAGGCAGTTTGTTGCCGGTAGCCACCGCCCACGGGGAGGGCCGGGTGGCTTGGCCCGATGGCCAGCAGCCGGCTGTGCCGGTAGCTCTGCGCTATGTGGCCCCCGATGGGGAGCCAGCGACACAGTACCCCTACAACCCCAATGGCTCAGCGGGCGCGATTACCGGTGTCTGCAACGACGATGGGCGCATTACGATCATGATGCCGCACCCGGAGCGTACCCTGCGGACGCTGAACTTCAGCTGGGCGCCCGCGCACTGGCCGGAGACCTCACCCTGGCAGCGCATGTTCCGTAACGCCCGGGTCTGGCTCGGTTAGCGATGGGTGACGCGGCCGCCAAACCGGGCCTGCGCATCGGTGAGTTGCTGCTGCTGGCATCGCTGTGGATGCTGTTCGGCTTTATGGTCTGGTTCTACAGCTCGCCCTGGCATGGCGTGCCGGTGCGCTGGCTCGCGGACGGGCTGCTGTCAGCGACGCTCGGCGACGCCTTCTACAACATTATTGCCAGTCCTGACCGGGCCTATCTGTTTCAGGTGCAGACCCGCATTGAATACAGTTTTGCCGACGGCACGCGCGAAGCGCTGGGCTTTATCGTCAATCCGCTTATCTACGGTTTTGGTCTGCCCCTGTTGCTTGGGCTCATCATGGCGACCACGCAGCCGCTGCGACGCAAAATCGCCGTGTTGCTCATCGGCTATCTGGTAGTGCTGGCGGTACAGGTCTGGGGCGTGTACTGGGAATCGCTGAAAACCCTGACCTTCAACTTTGGCGGTGAAGCCGCTTTGGTGGTCGCTGCCAGCGGGATTCCGGAAAGCTTTATCGCGCTCTGCTATCAGCTTGGCGTATTGATTCTGCCGCCCCTGGCACCGGTGATCGTCTGGGTGCTGGGTAACTGGAGCGAGGTCGAGGCCTATATGGCCCAGGGCCGATAAGGGAACCAGTTCCGCGCTTTGTGGTCCCTGAGGCAGGCAGGTCGAAGACGCGCAGGACGCGAGTCGTCGGTTCATGCCTATAATGCGGCGAGCGAAAACAGCGCAAACACCATGCTATGGAGCAGGATCAGGTGCAGGAAACACAGTTAGACAGTAGCGCCCCGGATGCGGTCGCCCCTGTGCCGGTGCGCGAGCCGGCCGCTGATCTGTGCGATCACCTTATCGGCAGCGGTCGCCTGAAGAAAGCGGATCTCAAGCGCGCGGTGGCCTATCAGGAACAGCATGGCGGCGATCTGGTCACCCTGCTGGTGCGCCTGGGGCTGGTGTCCGAGAAAGATGTGGCGGACGCGGAATCCAAACTTCTGGAGCTGCCGCTCGTGCAGCAAGATGATTTCCCGGACGAAGGCATCGATTCGGAAGCGCTATCAGAGCGCTATCTCAAGCAGAACTTCCTGCTGCCGATTGCCGAGGACGAGGACACGATTACCGTGCTCATGGCCAATCCGCGGGATGCTTTTGCGCTCAAGGCGCTGGCCATGGCCTGTGGGAAAGAGATCGTTCCTCAGGTAGGTATTGCCTCGGAAATCGAAAACGGCATTGAGAAACTGTACGGCGGCGGCCGGAGCCAGATGGGTCAAATTGTGGACCGTTTGGGCGGCGGCGAAGAGGATTTTGAGGACGTCGAACACCTGCGTGATTTGGCCTCCGAAGCGCCGGTGATCCGGCTCGTGAACCTTATCTTGCAGCGGGCCGTTGAGGGACGCGCCTCTGACATACACATCGAGCCCTTCGAAAACCGTCTCAAAGTGCGCTATCGGATTGATGGTGTGCTGCAGGAAACGGAATCACCGCCGGCCAGCTCCACAGCGGCGGTGATCAGCCGTATCAAGATTATGGCCAATTTGAATATCGCCGAGCGACGCCTTCCCCAGGACGGCCGCATCATGCATCGGGTGCAGGGCAAGGAGCTGGATCTGCGCGTCTCTACGGTGCCGACCTCGCATGGGGAAAGCGTGGTCATGCGTATTCTAGATCGCGAAAATATCGTACTCGACTTCGATGCCCTGGGCTTTGATGACACGCTGCAGAAGCAGTTCGTGGACGCGCTGGAAACGCCGCACGGAATCATCCTGGTGACCGGGCCGACCGGTTCCGGTAAAACCACCACGCTGTACACGGCACTTAGCCAGATCAATCAGCCGGAACGCAAGATCATTACCGTGGAAGATCCGGTGGAATACCAGCTCGAGGGTATCAACCAGATTCAGGCCAAGCCCTCCATCGGGCTCGATTTTGCCAGCGCCCTGCGCGCCATCGTGCGTCAGGACCCGGACGTGATCATGATTGGCGAAATGCGCGATCTGGAGACGGCACGCATCGCGATTCAATCGGCCCTGACGGGTCACCTGGTGCTGTCCACGCTACATACCAATGATGCGGCCAGCGGCGTGACGCGGCTGCTGGACATGGGCGTTGAAGACTATCTGCTCACCTCCACGGTGAATGCGATTCTAGCCCAGCGCCTGGTGCGCACCCTGCACCCGGACTTCCGCGAGGCCTATGAGCTGCCCCTGTACATGGTGGAAGAGTTGGGTTTGCCGGCTTTCCAGTATCAGGATCGCTATGAGATGTATCGGCCTGTGCCCACGGAGGAGATGCCAACCGGCTATTACGGGCGCCAGGCCATCGTGGAACTGATTCAGATGTCGGACGGCCTGCGACGGCTGGTCATGCAGCAGGCCACCTCCGGTGAAATGCAGGAGTTGGCGGTCACCGAGGGCATGCGCACCATGTATCAGGATGGTCTGCTCAAATGCCTGCAGGGCGTCACCACCGTCGAGGAAGTCTTGCGCGTAACGCAGGAATCCTGATGGCACTGTTTGAATACAAGGCGGTCGCTCCCAACGGCGAAACGGTGCAGGGCACCATGGAGGCGTTGAGTCAGGAAATGGTTATCGCCCGGCTGCAGGAAGCGGGCAACATTCCCCTGCTGGCGCGCCCCAGTGGCGAGGGCCTGTTCAATCTCACCCGCTGGCGCCTGGCGCGCCAGGGCATGTCGACCCGCGAGGTGGGCGAATTTACCCAGCAGCTGGCCACGCTACTGGGTGCCGGCCTGCCTCTGGACCGGTCGCTCAGCGTGCTGGTTGAGTTGGCGGGGAATGAGCGTGTGAGTCGCGCCGTGACCGAGATCCGTGACAGCGTACGTGGTGGCGGTACCTTGTCCGATGCGCTGGAAGCGCAGCACGGTACCTTCAGTCGTCTCTACCTGAATATGGTCCGTGCCGGTGAAATCGGCGGCTCCCTGAATGTGACGCTGGATCGCCTGACCGACTATCTGGAGCGCTCCAAGGAACTGAAGGACGCCATTGTCTCGGCATTGATTTATCCCATCCTTTTGATGGTGCTGGCCGGTGGCTCCCTGATTCTGTTGCTGGTCTATGTGATTCCCCAGTTTGAGCCCATCTTTGAGGATCTCGGCTCTGACCTGCCGCTGGTGACAAGGGTGGTGCTTTTCGCGGGCGAGATTCTGCAGAACTATTGGTGGGCGCTGGCGGCCCTGGTGGTGTTGGCCATCGTACTGTTTCGCCGTATGTTGCAGGACGAGGCCAAAAAGCTGCGCTGGGATGGTCGGGTGCTCGGCTTCAAATGGGTTGGGGACCTGGTGGCCAAGCTGGAGACCGCCCGCCTGTCGCGCACGCTGGGTACACTGCTGGTGAACGGTGTGCCCCTCTTGGGTGCGCTGGGTATCGGCAGCAAGGTGGTGGGTAACAGCGTGCTACGCGCGGAGTTGGATGCCGCCGCCCGCGAAGTGAAAACCGGTGGCGGCCTGGCGCGTAATTTGGCGCAGGACGGTCACTTTCCGCGCCTGGCCTTGCAGATGATCAGTGTCGGTGAGGAAACGGGCCAGCTGGACAGCATGCTGTTGAAGGTGGCGGACAGCTACGACCGTGAGGTGCGTAACACCATCGACCGGCTGCTGGCCGTATTTACCCCCGTCGTTACGCTGCTGATGGCGGTTCTGATTGGCACCATCGT
>JABSSV010000396.1 GCA_013213875.1 Lysobacterales bacterium | reverse complement strand
GCCAACACTCGTCTCGTCATTCGGAAGCTGTGGTGGCAGAAGATGCGGCGGTACTGGAACGCTTTCTCAAGGAAGTAGACGCAGCCACGGTTTACGCCAACGCCTCCACGGCCTTTACCGATGGGGGTCAATTTGGCATGGGGGCAGAGATCGGTATCAGCACCCAGAAACTTCACGCTCGCGGCCCCATGGCCTTGCCGGAACTCACCAGTTACAAGTGGCTGGTGCGCGGTCAGGGACAGGTGCGAGAAAACTGAAAATCGGCGGTTGAAAGGCCGGCGGTAACATGAAATGATCGAACGCATAGCGTAAAAAAATCTCAAGCAGGTAAGGGTTCCATGAAAAACATTTTGGCGCTGCTCGGGCTGGTGCTGGCACTGAGCGGTCTGGGCTTGGCTATCGCCGGTGACAACTTGCGTGAGCAGCAGACCCCCACGGTGAAAAGCGTGACCGAGCAGGCCCTGGACAAGGGCCGGGAGCTCTGGGATGGCAAACGCCGCGCACCGCGCGACCGACTGGCGCAGCTGCAAATGGCGCTGGGCGCTCTGGGCGCCCTGTTTGGCCTGGCCGGCCTCTTGAAGAAAGAACATCCCCTGATGAGCCTGGTTGCCATGGCTGCCGGCGGCAGTGCCGCCGCCTGGAACTGGCTGGCCAATCTTATTTTCTGACCTGCCACACAGGTCGCGAGTACCCATCATGAATCGAACACCCTTTATAACCTGCGCCGTGACCGGCGCTGGCGACTCTCCCAGCCGCAGCCCACACGTGCCGGTAACGCCGAAAGACATCGCAGCAGCAGCCATTGATGCGGCCAAGGCGGGCGCTGCGATCGCGCATATACACGTTCGCGACCCGGAAACCGGCGCCGGCAGTCGCGATTCGAAACTGTTTCGCGAGGTGGTTGATCGCGTTCGCGACAGCGATACGGATGTAGCCATCAACCTCACCTGCGGTATGGGTGGGGACCTGTTTCTGGGGCCCGATGAGGACCTGCTGAACTTTACCGAGGGCACCGACTGTGTTGGCCAGGAAGAGCGCATGCGGCATGTGGTCGAGTGCCTGCCGGAAATCTGCAGCCTCGATTGCGGATCCTTCAATTATATCTCGGATCATTACGTCTACGTATCCACCGCTGATCTGCTGCGCCGCGGCGCCAGGCTGGCCCGGGAACTGGGCGTGAAGCCGGAACTTGAGGTCTTTGACCTCGGCCAGGCCTGGTTTGCCCGGCAACTGGTCAAGGAAGGGCTGATCAACGATCCGCCACTGCTGCAAATGTGCATGGGTATTCCCTGGGGCATTGAAGCAACGCCGGAGAACTTCCTCGCGCTGCGCAACAACCTGCCGGAGAACGCCATATTTGCGGGCTTTGCGCTGGGCGCCAAATCCCTGCCCTGGGTCGCCCTGTCTGTGCTGATGGGCGGCAACGTTCGTGTGGGCCTGGAAGACAATCTTTATCTGGCCAAAGGCGTGCCGGCCACCAACGCCCAGCTGGTAGAACGTGCGGTCAACATCGTTGAAAACATGGGCGGGTCCGTGCTGGGGCCACAGGCCACGCGGGAACTGCTGGGTCTCAGGAAACAGACGCCATGAGTGCCATGCTGGTCAATCAATCGGTTGCGCATCCCTGGGAATGTGACGTACAGGGACATCTCACCACACGTTTTTACGTGGCCCGCTTCGACGATGCGTCCTACCATTTCCTGACCCGGGCTTTCGGCGCTAACGCACCGGGTCTGGGCTGGGCCGATGTGCGCCATGAGATTGACTATCACGCGGAGGTGGCCGCCGGAGATTTGCTGGAGGTCCACGGCACCCTGATGCGCATGGGCGGCAAGTCCGTGCAGGTGCGCTACAGCATGCGCCGTCTCGCCGATCAGGCCACGGTGGCGGTGCAGCTCAGCACCTCGGTGCTCTTTGACCTGGAAGCACGCAAGGCCGTTGCGCTCACCGAAACCATGCGTAGCAGTGCTGCGCCCTGGTTACATGACGGCGGTGATTAGGCCGCGCTGACGCGCTGCAGGGCAGCGGCGAGATCCGCTTCCAGATCCTCAACCGCCTCAATTCCCACGCTCAGTCGGAGCAGATTGGGGGGCAGATGTTCGGCTCCCGCGTACACGGAACGGCGTTCCATGGTGCTCTCAACGGAACCAAGACTGGTGGCGTGATTGATGATCTGCACCGCAGCGCACAGGGCATCAGCCGTTGCCCCATCTCCCTGCACCAGGAACGTCAGCATGGCGCCGAACCCGTCCAGCTGTTGCCGGGCCAATGCATGCTGGGGATGCGAGCTAAGACCGGGATAGCGGACCTCGTGCACCTGTGGATGCGCCTCCAGAAAGGCCGCCAGACGCGCAGCGTTGTGCTGGGCCCGTTCCAGGCGCACCGCCAGCGTACGTACGCCGCGAGCCGCCAGATAGGCCTCCAGCATTCCGGGCGTTGCGCCCTGCAGCTTGCGCGCCAGTACAAGCCGCTCCGCCAGCGCCGGATCACGGGCGACCAGCAGCCCCCCGAGCAGGTCCGAATGACCGCCGATATATTTGGTGGCCGAGTGCAGTACCAGATCGGCGCCGCGCGTGAGCGGGCGCTGCAGCAGTGGCGTGGCAAAGGTGTTATCGACTACCAACAGGCCCGCACGCGGTGTGGCCGCGATGGTGTTCAGATCGGCCAGCAGCAGTAAGGGGTTGGATGGCGTTTCCAGCCACAGCATGTCCGCATGGCCGGCAGCAGTACACCAGGCGTCCGTGTCCTCCGTGGCCAACCGGAGCAAGCGCCAACGACCCTGTGCTTCACCCGCCAGCGCCAAGTTAAGAACGCCCTGGTAGCAGTCCGAGGGTAAAACCACCTGCCCTCCCTGGGGAACCTGTTCGAAGGCCGCCGCCGCGGCTGCCATCCCGGAGGCGTAGGCAATGGCCTGCCCCTGCTCCAGCTCACCCACCACCTCTTCCAGCGCCTGCCAGGTCGACGTGCCGTCTTCCCGACTGTAGACCTTGCCCTCGCCGAGCACAAAGTTGGATGACGGCACGATGGGCGTATTCAGTGGTTGTCCCGGCCCGTGCGGTCGCCCGGCTTTCACCAGAAGGGTTTCAGGTTTCAAATCACGCATGGCTTGTCCTCGCAGCAGCGCCACCATTGTAACCGGCCACTGCGGGCCTGCCGCGGGAAGCGCTTCAATCCAGCGGCGCGGGAATCTTGCGGGCCAGGGGAAAGCGCCGCGGCAGTTCAGCCTGCAAACGGACGCCGCGCGCCGTGCCCGCCGCTTCCAGTTCCGCCGTCTCCAAACCTGCTGCAGCCGAGACCAGGCTGGCATTCGCCACCGTAACGCCCAGACCCCAGGACCAGGCTGAACTGGTGATTTGCCCAACATCCTCACCGTCGTGCAGGAGGCGCGTACCATCCGCTACCGGTTCCGCGCCGTCAATCAGCGCGTAGCGCAGCGTGTGGGCGGGCCCGGATGCTTGCTGCTCGCGCAGGGCCTCGCGCCCAAAGAACGGACCCGCTTCCAGATTCACCAGCCAACCCAGCCCCAGCTCAAAGGGCGAACGCTCAAAACCGGGCTGGGGATCAATGGCTGAGGAGCAGTCCCAACCGGCCACGATAAAACCCGCTTCCAGGCGGCAGGCCTGCAGGGCGGTCAGACCGTAGCCCGGCAGCTCAATCGCCAGCGTATCGCGCGCCTGCTGCAAGCCCTTGACCAGTGCGTCCACAGCACTGGTCGGGAACCAGAGCTCGTAGCCAAGATCACCGGTAAAACCCATGCGCACCACGCGCACCGGCACGCTGCCCAGCATGAACTCGATGAAGCGGGAGGGCGCCAACTGCTCGATGTCAGGCACCCCGAGCGCCTGTACGACCCGCGCTGAGTCGGGACCCTGAATCGCAAGACCCGCCAACTCATCCGTGCAATCGCTGAAACGCACATCACCCAGACCATAGTGACTGGCCACCTGTTCAAACCAGGGGCGGTGGTCCATATCCGACGGAAACATGAGAAAACGATCGGCACCCGCACGATGCACAATCGCATCGTCCAGCATGGTACCGGCCTGGTCGCAGAACACCACGTACTGACCGCTGCCGGTGGCCATGGTGCTGACCGGGCGGGTCAGCAAATGGTCTAGGAACGTAGCCGCACCTTCACCCTGCATCATCACCTTGCGCATGGGTGAGACGTCACAGACGGCGGCGCTGTTGCGTATCGCGTGGTACTCCGCTTCCGCATCGCCGTAGTTCATGGGCATGAGACGACCGTTCCAATCGATAAAATCAGCATCCTCCGCGCCCTCGGTGGCCAGCCATTCGTAGCTGCGTTCGGGGGTGCGGTTCAGGGCATCAAAAAAGGGCGCTTTAGCGGGCATGACATGGAACTCATTACTAGAAGGGCGCCACCATCCATGACTGACTTACGTTCCGCATCCCACCCGATAGGGTAAAGCTGGGGCGGGCCCGCAGGTTAGCGATATCAACGATTGGTCTTGAGCCCCTAGCGGGCGCCGCCACCCTACTCGGGCAACTCCGCTTCCAGGATTTCAAAGCTGGTCTGGATGTCGGCCAAGGCGGCCAATTGCGCGGACGCCGAGCAGTATTTCTCCATGGCGAGCGCGATGGCACGCTCCACCTTGGCCGGGCTCAGCGCTCGGCCTGAAACCACGAAGTGGAGTTTCACCCCGGTAAAGTAGCGCGGCATTTCATCGCGCCGCTCACCGCGCAGTTCAACCTCCGCATGGACCAACTGCTCCCGGCCTTTTTTCAGGATCATGACCAGATCGATAGCCGCGCAAGCCCCGGTACCCAACAGCAACATGTCCATGGGCGTCATGGCGACCTCGCTGTCGCCGTCCATGACGGTAGAGTGGCCCTTGGCCGTGCTGCCGATAAAGCGCAGGCCGCCGGCCCAACGCACGCGATAAGGTGTTGTCATGAATACGCTCTCTTAAGCCAGCCCTGGTGGCATGGCACTGTCCAAACTTGGGCGCCAACAATAACAGGGGCAGCGCTGCTGCGCTGCCCCTGACTCATTGCGCCTGGCGCTAACGCGCTGTTATTTGCGCCACCAGCACGCCATGGCCACCGCCCGCATCCAGGTCGAAGCGGTCCAATTGCATGACCTTGGTCCAGGCAGCCACAAAATCACGCATGAACTTCTGTTCGCCATCACTGGCGCCGTAGACCTCAGCGATAGCCCGCAGCTCGGCATGGGAGCCGAAGATCAGATCCACCGGCGTCGCTGTCCACTGCAAGGCACCGCTGACCCGATCCCGGCCTTCGTACACGCCTGGCGTAGCCGCCTTGCTCCAGGCTGTGTCCATGCTCAGCAGGTTGACAAAGAAATCGTTGCTGAGCGTGCCCGGTCGATCAGTAAAGACGCCGTGCTCAAGCCCCCCGGCATTGGCATCCAGCGCACGCAGACCACCCACCAGGACGGTCATCTCCGGCACCGTCAGCGTCAGCAGGGATGCCCGGTCTACCAGGAGCTCGGCGGGAGACCGGCTGTTACCCTCGCTGAAGTAGTTACGGAAACCATCGGCTCTCGGTTCCAGTACGGCGAAAGACTGCACATCAGTCTGCGCCTGGCTGGCATCGGTGCGTCCTGGTGCAAAAGGCACGGTCAGCTCATAGCCGGCGCCCTCCGCCGCCTGCTCCCGGGCTGCAGCGCCCCCCAGCACGATCAGATCCGCCAGGGACACACGCATCTGACCATCCTGAGCGCCATTGAAGTCGGCCTGAATGCCTTCCAGCACCTTCAGTACCCG
>JABSSV010000395.1 GCA_013213875.1 Lysobacterales bacterium | reverse complement strand
CCAGGTTGCTGTGGTCATAGGGCGCGACCGCTTTCTTATGCTTGTGTTCGGCCAGAGTCATGGCCAGCAGGCTGCCGCCCGGTCGCAGCACGCGCGCGGCCTCCCTGATGACCTGCTGCGGCTGCGTTGTATAGGTCAACGCGTGCATGAGAAAAACCGTGTCTTGGCTGGCATCATCAAGCGGCAGCGCGTGCATATCGCCCTGTTCGAAAGTGACGTTGTCGAAATTCGCAAGTCGCCTGCGGCCCGCCTCAACCACACGCCGGCTAATATCCAGGCAGGTAATGTGAGTCGCATGTGGCGCCAGCAGTTCTGCCAGCACGCCGTCGCCGGATGCAATATCCAGTACGTCCCCCAGGCCGATAAGCGCAGTCAGCGCGCGGGTGGTGGCTTCCCAGGTCCGGCCGGGGGAGTAATGACGTTCCATGTCGCCGGCCACCGCGTCGGCCCAGCTGCCGCCCCCATTGCGGCTCGCCAGTACCTGCGGAATGCGCTCCCGGTCCTGCTGCACCAACGGGTCGTCGGTGGTCTTGCTCAGCAATTGCCACAGCTCGGCCAGTTCTTGCTTGCTGCTATCGCTGGCGCGGCGGTAGTAGACGGATACGCCTTCCCGCCGATCGATGACCAGCTGCGCTTCTTTCAACTTGGCCAGGTGGGTGGATACGCGCGGTTGGGCCAACTGCAGTATGGCCGCCAATTCGGCCACGCTGAGCTCCTCCTGTTCCAGCAAAAGCAGGAGCCGGAGGCGGGTGCTGTCGGCCAGTAAGCGAAGATGTTGGGAGGCCAGATTGAGGTCCATGGGCAGGAATATATCTTTTTATCAAGATTTAGAGATATAAGATTATCGCTACTGTACCGGAGCCGTCAATGCTTGCGCGCCCCGGCGCCGGCTTTCACATGCGCAAAAAGGCCGCAGCGACTATAATGGGCGCTCTGTTTTTTCTTCTCGCTACACAGGTCATTCTCAATGGATTTCACCCTCACTGAAGAACAGCAGATGATTCAGGCTGCTGCCCGCGATTTTGCCCAGTCCGCTATCGCTCCCATTGCTGCTGAACACGATGTCAGCGGTGAATTTCCCAGCGCAACGATCGCACAAATGGGCGAATTGGGCCTGATGGGTATTGAGGTGCCGGAAAGTTATGGCGGTGCTGGCATGGACCCGATTTGTTATGCCCTGGCCCTGATTGAGATCAGTGCGGCCGATGCATCGCACGGTACCATCATGTCGGTTAACAACACGCTGTATTGTCACGGAATCCTGAAGTTTGGCACCGAAGAGCAGAAGCAAAAGTATGTGGTGCCGGTGGCGTCCGGCCAGGCCATTGGTGCCTATGCGCTGACGGAACCGCAATCCGGCTCTGACGCCAGTAACATGCGCATGCGCGCCGTTAAATCCGCCGATGGCAGCCACTACGTGCTCAACGGCAAGAAGTCCTGGATTACTTCCGGGCCGGTGGCGCGCTACGTGATGGTGTTCGCCATGACCGATCCGGAGCAGGGCGCGCGAGGCGTGACGGCATTCCTGGTCGATACGGAAAAACCGGGCTTTTCGCGCGGTAAGTCGGAGCCCAAACTGGGCATTCGCGCCTCGGCCACCTGCGAGATCGAGTTTGAGGACTACCAGGTCGCCGTCGAGGACCGGCTGGGCGATGAAGGGCAGGGTTTTAAAATCGCCATGGGCGTGCTGGATGCGGGGCGCATTGGTATTGCGGCACAGGCCACCGGAATTGCCCGGGCGGCGTATGAAGCCAGCGTGGAATACGCTCGTGAACGCAAGGCCTTTGGCCGTTCCATTGGAGAATTCCAAATGACGCAGGCCAAGATCGCCGATATGCGCACGCGCCTTGAGGCGGCCTATCAGCTCACCCTGCGTGCGGCCTGGGGCAAAATGAACGCCAAGGCGTCCGGCGAGCGCTATACCTTGAACGCCAGCATGGCTAAACTCTACGCCTCGGAAACAGCAATGTTTGTGACGCACAGCGCGTTGCAGATCCACGGTGGTATGGGCTACAGCAAGGAGTTGCCGGTTGAGCGCTACTTCCGTGATGCCAAGATTACCGAGATTTACGAGGGCACCAGCGAGATTCAGCGCATGCTGATTAGCCGGCTCGAAACCGGTCTGCGCTAGCTTCAGCGCGGCCACAACTAGCGCTCGCTGCTAGCAGCGGGCGGGGGAGGGGCTTCGGCCCGCGACAAGCTATGAGCAGCAAAACGGTCGTGCAAGATCGTGCTGCCCTGCTAGAGCAGGTGCAGTCCATACTGGCCGGTCAGGTCAGTGAGGCCCGGGCCGACATGGCCCGCTACTTTGTTCAGGCATTTCTCCGCCGCGTTCCCGACGCGGAACTGATTGAGGAAACGCCCGAGCGCGTCGCCGCGATCAGCGCCGGTTTGATGCGCTTCGCCGGTCAGCGAAAACCCGAATGCAGCCGCATTCGGGTTTTTAATCCCACGCAAAAACGCGATGGCTGGACCAGTGACCATACGGTGGTTGAGATGGTCAACGCGGACCGCCCCTTCCTTGTCGACACGGCCAACCTGGTTATGTCCGAACAGGGTTTGAGCGTCCACCACATCGTGCATCCGGTTATGCACGTTCAGCGTGACCGCCGTGGTCGCGCCCGGGGGTTCTATCCCACGGCCGCGGGCAAGGGGCAGCCCGAATCCATCATGCATCTGCAGGTTGACCGCCTGAGCCAGCCAGCTGATTTAAAGCACCTGGAACAGGTGCTGGCCGATGCCATGAACGACGTGGCCCGGGCGGTGACTGACTGGCAGCCCATGCGCGATCGGCTGGGCGAGGTGGTGGAGCAGTTCAATGATTTTGCCGGCGCCTGTGAGCCCGACAAGTTGGGTGAGAGCCGCGCCTTTCTCAGCTGGTTGCGGGAAGATAATTTCATTCTGCTGGGTGCGCGGGACTACGTGGTTGATCGGGAGGATGGACGCTTCAATCTCGATCTGGTCCCAGGCAGCGGGCTTGGCATGCTGCGCGAGACGGAACGCACCATCGGCAGCCGGCCGGTGGCCACGCTGACGGACGGGGCCCTGTCCGCGCGTAAGGATCCGCTGATTATCACCAAGACCCGGGCACGCAGTACCGTCCATCGCGGCGGCTACATGGACTATATCGGCGTGCTCCAGCGTGACGACAACGGTCAGGTCATTGGCGAACGGCGCTTTATTGGCCTGTTTACATCCAACGCCTATTTCCGGCGGGTTGGCGAT
>JABSSV010000394.1 GCA_013213875.1 Lysobacterales bacterium | reverse complement strand
GGGCTTTGACCTGGAGCACGCGCAAAGGCGCACGGGGCTGGATGCAGAGGCATTTTCAGCGCCGCTGGAACGGGCCCTGAACCAGGGGCTGTTGGAGCAGGGGGGGCACGGTTACCGCCCCAGTGATTTGGGTTGGCGCTTCAACAACAACTTGCAGGCTATTTTTTTACCGGAAAACGATACGGAATAAGGCCCTTAACGGCTTGCATTGAGGCGCTTCCATCGCTAAAATGCCCGGCTCTTTGAAGACCCGATAGCAGGAAAACCATTATGAAAGCTGGCATTCACCCTGAGTATCGTAAGGTGGTTTTCCAGGACGTCTCATCAGACTTCTCGATCCTGACCCGCTCTACGATGAACAGCAACGAAACCATCAAGTGGGAAGACGGTGAAGAATATCCGCTGGTCAAGATCGACGTGTCCAGCGCATCACACCCCTTCTACACCGGCAAGCACAAGGTGCTGGACTCCGGTGGGCGCGTTGATCGCTTCAAGCGCCGTTACCAGAAGTAAGTTGTAAAGAACGATCAAAAGCCCGGCTGGTGCAGACTTGCCGGGCTTTTTTGTGGGGGCAAGACATGACCGCACCGGCCCAGCAGGCGGGCGCAGAAGGGGTGGCAGGGGCCACCGCTAAAACCATCAGTTCAGGAGATTCCCGTGGCAGATAAACCCGTCATTATCAGTGATGAAAACAGTGGCAAGCAGCTCGAGCTGCCCGTGGTACGTGGTACCGCCGGTGAGCCCACGCTGAGCATCAAGAGCCTGCCCAAGGAGTTGGGCTATTTCACCTACGACCCCGGGTTTACCGCGACCGCCAGCTGCTCCAGCGCCATTACCTTCATTGACGGTGGTCAGGGCATTCTGCGTCATCGCGGCTATCCCATCGAGCAGCTCGCCAAGCAGTCCAGCTTTCTGGAAGTGGCCTATCTGCTGCTGAAGGGGGATTTACCCAAGGCCTCTGAATACGCCGAGTTTGAGCGCGATATCACCTATCACACCATGGTGCATGAGAAGCTCAACACCTTTATCTCCGGCTTTCACTATGACGCGCACCCCATGGCCATGATGGCCGGTGCGGTAGGTTCCCTGGCCGCGTTTTATCACGACCGCCTGGACATGAACGATCCGGAGCATCGCATGCTGGCGGCCAAGCGCATGATTGCGAAGATGCCGACCATTGCGGCGGCTTGCTATCGCCATCATATGGGCTGGCCCTCGGCCTATCCGAAGAACCGGCTCAGCTACACGGAGCGCTTCCTCGACATGATGTTCTCCGTGCCCGCGGAGGACTATGAGGTCAGCGAGGTAGCGGCACGTGCTTTCGATCTGCTGTTTATCTGTCATGCGGATCATGAGCAGAACGCCAGCACCTCAACCGTGCGCCTGGTGGGTTCCACCGGTGCCAACCCCTACGCGGCCGTGTCCGCCGGTATTTCTGCGCTCTGGGGGCCGGCTCATGGCGGCGCCAACGAGGCGGTGTTGAACATGCTGGAGGAAATCGGCGACGTGTCCAAGGTGCCGCAGTTCATTCAGCGCGCCAAGGACCGCAATGATCCCTTCCGCCTCATGGGCTTTGGTCATCGGGTTTACAAGAACTATGATCCGCGCGCCAGTATCATTCGCGAAGCCGCGCATGAGGTATTGGCGGATCTTGGCACCTCTGATCCGCTTATGGATCTGGCCATGGAACTGGAGCAGATCGCGCTGAAGGACGAGTATTTCGTTGAGAAGCGGCTCTACCCGAACGTGGATTTCTATTCAGGCATCATCTACAAGGCGCTGGGCATTCCGACCAGCATGTTTACCGTGATGTTTGCGATCGCCCGCACCGTTGGCTGGGTTAGCCACTGGCTCGAGCATTGCGAAAACCCCACGCCCATCGGCCGCCCGCGTCAGGTCTATACCGGCCCGGCAGAGCGCGACTACGTGGCTTTAAAAGATCGGGGCTAAAGCAAGCTGCCAAACATAAAAAAACCGGCCGAGGGCCGGTTTTTTTTAGGCTGCGGCCAGCAGGATTTCCACATCCTGCAGCGCGGCCCGTTTTTGCGGACGCCCGTCCACCGGGCTGGGTGGCGCCTGGCGTAAATCCACCAGATCAAACAGCACCAGTTCGATGGTGACCTCACGGAGTTCCGTCACCAGCAGCTGTACCAGTCGATGGCTGCCATCGTGCCAGCGAATCTTGCGCTGTTCTTCATGAAAATTAATCGCCAGTTCGTCCAGGTGCCAGAGCACCGCTTCGGGAGGGTCGTTGAACAGATGCAGTGATACCCGGGAGTATTGATCGGCCGTGCCGTCCAGAACCGGTCCAACCAGGCGCGGTTGAAACTGCTCCAAATGCCGCATGACTTCAACGGCCACCTCGCGCAGGCTGCTGAGGTTATGCGTGTGGTCCTCACCACCGAAAAAGCCTTGATAGGCTCTCAGGGCCTCCTCGACTTCGCGGTTTGAGGGCAAAACGATGCGCGGGCCGGCACCAATGCGCTCAGCCGCTTTGCGCTTGGCGGCCATGAAATTGCGTTGGCCTTCAGTGGCCATGATACGCGCCGCTTCAACGGCTACGTCGCGTCTCAGGTTCTGCAACTTGCGCGCATTGGGTGACAGGCGCGGGTCGGAACGGCCGCGTTCAGTAGATGTCGTACGGGTTCTCTTCCGATGCGCCATCGCGATCCACTCCTCCCGTGCTGGTTTCCATGTCTGGCATGTGACCGGCCTCAAATACTTCCATGATTCCGCCCCGGGCATCAAGGGCGGCCAGCAGGCCGGTTTCCGGATTGATGCGAGCCTGCACAATGCCTGCAGGTACGTCCGGTGGTGCGTCCGGCTGATCCTGCAAAGCCTGCGCCATGAACTGCATCCAGATGGGCAGAGCAGCGCGCCCTCCCACTTCGTTACGCCCCAATTCTTCCTGATCGTCGAAGCCGACCCAGACGCTGGTCACCAGGTCCGAGTTGTAGCCGGAGAACCAGGCGTCTACCTGGTCGTTGGTGGTACCGGTTTTGCCGGCCAGATCCGTGCGTCCCAACTCCATGGCCTTGCGGGCCGTGCCGCGCTTCACTACGTCATTCATCATAGAGCGGACAAGGTAGGCGTTCTGCTCGGAAATCACCCGCGGCGCATAGCGGGCGGGTGGCGGTTCCAGCACTGGAGCCGAGTCGCTGGCTGTGGCCTCCGGGTTGAGGCGCCGATAGCTGGGTTCGGTGGCCACGAAGGCTGCATCTGTCTCACCCGCGTCCGCCGGCTCCTCTTCCATGCAGTCATCACAGCTAAGCGCCGGATCAGCAAAATAAACGGGGTTGCCCGAAGCATCATCAATGCGGCTTATGAAGTAGGGTTCAACCAAATGTCCCCCATTGGCGAAAACCGAGTAGCCGCGAGCCATGGCCAGCGGGTGCAATGTGGCGGTGCCCAGCGCCATAGACAGGTTGGCCGGCAGTTCTTCTTCGGCGAAGCCGAAACGCGTGATGTGGTCTACCGTGGCGGCAAGTCCTACGTCACGCAGCATGCGTATGGACACCAGGTTGCGCGAATTGACCATGGCTTCGCGCATGCGCGTGGGGCCGAAAAATTTCTCGCTGAAGTTTTGCGGCTTCCAGGTGCGCTCCAGTTCCGTATCCTCGAAGACGATCGGCGCATCGTTGATCAGCGTGGCGGTGGTGTAACCGTTCTCAAGCGCCGCCGAGTACAGGAACGGTTTGAAGGATGACCCGGGCTGCCGTCGGCTCTGCGTGATGCGGTTGTACTTGCTGCGCGCGTAGTCGTAACCGCCCACCAGGGCACGGATCGCACCGTCCTGGGGGCTGACCGAGACCAGCGCGCCTTCCACGTCGGGTAGTTGGGAAAGTTGCCAAACACCCTCCTCACTGCGGCGCAGACGGATCACATCGCCGGGGGCCAGCACCTCATTGACCGCTTCCGGCGCGGTGCCCCAGCGGTTGCGGGAAATAAACTTCTTGGCCCAGGCTACCTGCTCCAGATTCAGGGCTGCGGTCTGCCCGTCTTTGAGATAGACCAGCGCCAGCGACTCGTCCGCTTCGGTGACCAGCCCGGGCATCAGTCCGGCCAGAGGCCGATAGGGAGCGAGTCCTGCTTGCCACTGCTCGGGTCCGTCATTGGCTGCCAGGTCCAACTGCGCCTCGGGGCCGCGATAGCCATGGCGACGATCATAGGCTTCCAGACCATCGCGCACCGCGTCGTTCGCGGCTGTTTGCAGGCGACCATCAATCGTTGTGTGCACCACGTAGCCACCGGTGTAGGCGGCGTTGCCCAGCTCCGCCAAAGCGCTGACGCGGGCCATTTCTGCCACATAGGGTGCGCTCACCTCGATGCTGGCGCCGTGGTAGAAGGCGTTGTCGGGCTCTGCCAGGGCCTGCCGGTATGCGGCTTCGTCGATATGTCCCAGTTCCCGCATGCGGGAAAGCACGTAATCCCGTCGTTCTAGAGCGCGTTCCGGAGAGGTGATGGGATTGATGCGCGAGGGTGCCTTGGGCAGCGCGGCGATCATCGCGCATTGCGCCAGGGTGAGGTCTTCCACGCGTCTGCCGTAGTACACCTCGGCGGCAGCGCCGACACCGTAGGCACGGTGTCCGAGCAAAATCTTATTCAGGAACAGTTCGAGGATTTCGTCTTTGCTGAAGGAGCGCTCAATCTTCAGGGCCAGGAAAATCTCCCGAATCTTACGCTCGTAGGTTTTGTCGAGCGTGAGGAAAAAATTGCGGGCCAGCATCTGGGTGATGGTGCTGCCGCCGACACTTTTTTCACCTGTGGTGGCCAGCGTGATGACGGCACGCGTGAGCCCCTGATAATCGACGCCGGGATGTTCGTAAAAACGTGCATCTTCACCGGCGATAAAGGCCAGCTTCAACTGTTCCGGCATGTCTTCAACGGCCACCGGTATGCGCCGCTTTTCTCCGAAAACGCTGATCAACTGGCCGTCTGCGGACAGCACGCGAAGTGGTACCTGAAGCTGCACATCGCGCAGCGTTTCAACGTCCGGCAGGTCCCGCGCATAGAGGTACCAGGCGGTAAATAGCGCCCCGCCGGCAAGCACCAGACCAAGCACGCCGAGGCGTAAAAACCATTTAACTAGTTTCTTCAAGCTGTTAACCTGCTATGCTACAAATAATCTCAAACGGTAACGCCGATCCTATTGTGCCCTGAAAAGAGTCACCTTGTCAGTGACGGTTCAGGATCAGGCGGCGGCAAAATAACAAAACCGTGCCGTAGAGTCTGGACCGGTGATTTGGCCAGGGGTTCCAAGCCAAAGACAGCGGGCAGAGACTGCGGAATGCTGGAGGGGAAGGGGTTTTTTCGATCGGACAAAAGCGTGCGCAGGCATTGTAGTTAAGCGCCCGTTCTGATAAAACCGGTTGGAGAAAGTTTCAATAAGCCATTGGTTGATAAGCTTTTGGCGCTGCATTAAGGGATTAAACAATTGAACCTTTTCGGGAAAAAGAAAGCGCCAATTATTGGCCTCGACATCGGTTCGTCCTATGTTCGGGCCCTGCAATTATCGGCCGCTGGGGACAACTACCGCATTGAGCACTTTGGCATCGAACCGCTTCGCGAAGGCATTGTGGTTGATAAAACCGTGCAGGACATCGAAGCTATTTCCGAGGCCATCGGCCGCGCCGTAAAAAATTCCGGCACGCGCTCCAAGGCTTGCGCCATCGCCGTGTCCGGGCCTGCCGTTTTCACCAAAACCATCGCCCTGCCTGCTGATCTGGCAGAGGCCGATGTAGAAAGCCAGGTACAGATTGAAGCCAATCAGTACGTGCCCTATCCGCTGGATGAGGTGAGTCTGGACTTTGATGTACTCGGGCCATCACCGCGCAACCCGGACCTGATCGACATTCTGCTGGCTGCCAGCAAGAGCGAAAACGTCGAGAGCCGGCAGGACGCGCTGGAGGCCACCGGTTTGAACGCCAAGGTGGTAGACGTGGAGGTGTTTGCCATCGCCAACGCCTTTGAACTGATCCGCCAGCGTGATCATCTTTCTAAAAATGAGGCGGTCGGCATTCTCGATATTGGCCGCGATCTCACCACGCTGCTGATTCGTATCTTCGCTAACCCAGGCAAACATTTCCTCCATCGATAGCTGCTTGATTGTCTCAAAACTTTTGGTCAATTCCCGCGCCAGCGTAACCCTGCGCTGCCCGCCAAAAACATCACACATATCGCCTAGACAATCGACAATACGGTGGGGC
>JABSSV010000393.1 GCA_013213875.1 Lysobacterales bacterium | reverse complement strand
GGGTGGCTGGTGGTTTTGGGACCCGGTAGAAAATGCCTCCTTCATGCCCTGGCTGGTGGGTACGGCTTTAATCCACTCCCAGGCGGTCACGGAAAAGACCGGTGCCTTTCGCAACTGGACCCTGTTGCTGGCCATTGCCGCCTTTTCGCTGAGCCTGCTGGGTACCTTCCTGGTGCGCTCCGGCGTCATTACCTCGGTTCATGCCTTCGCCTCCGATCCGACGCGCGGCCTGTGGATTCTCGGCTATCTGGTACTGATTGTTGGTGGGTCGCTTAGCCTGTTTGCGGCCCGCGCACCGAAGATGGCTCAGGGCAGCGGCTTCGATCTGCTGTCACGGGAAACCCTGCTGCTGCTGAATAACCTGGTCCTGGTGGTCATGGCGGCCATGGTGTTACTCGGCACCCTGTATCCGCTGGCTATTGATGCGCTGGGTGGCGACAAGCTGTCGGTCGGTGCACCCTACTTCGGCATCATGTTTGCGCTGCTGCTGGTGCCACTGGTGGCGGCACTGCCCATCGGCATGTTTTCTGCCTATCGAAGGGACCGACTGCAGCGCCTCATGCGCCCCCGGTGGTGGCCTCTGGCCGCGGCCCTGCTGGCCGGTTTTGCTACCGTGGTCTGGGCGCCGGAAGCCGGGCTCTTGGCTGCTGCCGGCGTGGCTGGCTCGGTCTGGCTCATGGCCGCCAGCATCCAGTGGCCCATCACGCGACTGCGCGGCAAGCGCGGCAAAGCTGGCTTTACCCGCGCCGAAGGCGCCATGACCCTGGCCCATTTCGGCCTCGGCATCTTCATGATGGGCATCGCCCTGACCGACGCCACCAGCGCCGAGAAGCACCTGCGCATGACGCCCGGTGACCGCTTTGAACTGGCGGGCCATGAATTTGAATTTCAGGGTATGCGCCAGGTGGACGGGGCCAACTACCGGGCTGACGAAGGTCTGTTTCTGGTCACGCGCGACGGTGCGCCGGTGGCGGAACTGCGTCCACAGAAACGGCGCTATCTGCGTACCGGGCAGGTAATGACCGAGGCCGCTATTGACGCTGGACTCATGCGCGATATTTACGTGTCGTTGGGTGAACCGCTGAGTGGTGACGGCGCCTGGGCCGTGCGTCTCTATCACAAACCTTTCGTGCGCTGGATCTGGCTGGGCGCGTTGTTCATGACCGCCGGTGGTCTACTGGCAGCATCGGATCGGCGTTATCGCAGCGCCGCCCGTCAGTCGCGCACGCAGCACGCCACGGCGACCACGGACAGGGCGCCGGTGCCCGCATGAGCCGCCTGCTGCCGCTGTTGGGATTTTTCCTGCTGACTGCCTTGCTGGCCGTGGGCCTGCAGCGGGCCGACAAGAAGACCGAACTGCCCTCGCCGCTGCTGGGCAAGCCCGTGCCTGCCTACACGCTACCTGCCCTGTATGAGCCCGAGCGGCAAGTGAGCAATAGGGAACTGACTGGCCGGCCGTATCTGGTGAACTTCTGGGCCAGCTGGTGCGCCGCCTGCCGCGTTGAACATCCGGTCATCGAAGCCCTCGCGCGCACCGGTCGCATTGACATCATCGGGTTTAATTACCGCGACGAACCGGACGATGCCAAAGCCTGGCTGGCGCGCTGGGGTGATCCCTATACGCTACATCTGGCTGATCAGGACGGGCGCGTGAGCATTGATTTTGGTGTTTATGCGGCACCGGAGACTTTTCTCATTGATCCCCAGGGCGTGGTGGTATTCAAACATCTTGGGGCCCTGACGGAGGAGGTCGTCGCGCAGGAAATTCTGCCGCGTCTGGCAGCCATGGAGGCATCCGGATGAAGCGCTACTGGTTAATGCTCTGCCTGCTACTGCTATGCGGCCTGAGCGGCGCTGAGGAACCGCTGGTTTTTGACTCTCCGGCTCAGGAAGCACGCTTTAAAGCCCTGACCGAGGAAACGCGCTGTCTGGTCTGTCAGAACCAGAGCATTGCCGATTCAAACGTGCCACTGGCGCAAGACCTGCGCCGTGAGGTTTTCCTCATGCTGCAGGCGGGTCAGGATGATGCCACCATCAAGAATTTCCTGGTCGAGCGCTATGGAGACTTCGTGCTCTATCGACCGCCAGTCCGTGGCAATACGCTGCTGCTGTGGCTGGCCCCCCTGCTCTTGATGATGGGCGGCGCTGCGGTGCTGGCGGTCACGATCAAAAAGCGACAGGTCATGCTGGCCGCAGACGCACTGGCCAGCGCTCGGGAAGACGCTGAGCCTGAAACACGGGACCCGGCACCTTGAGCTTTTGGCTTCTGGCGGTGGCCATTCCGGTGGTGGCAAGTTTGCTGCTTTTTCGCCCCTTGTTGAAAGAACGTCGCTGGCTGCCACTGGGTCTGACCCTGCTTCTACTCCTGCCCGCATCTGGTCTTCTGCTGTATCAATGGGTGGGCACGCCGCAGGCGGTTCATAGCAGCCGTGCGCCAGCGCCAGTGACCGGCAACGAAATGGATGCATTGCTGGCGCAGCTGCAGGCACGCATGGAAGCGCAACCGGATGATCTGGAAGGATGGCTGCTGCTAGGACGGAGCTACAAACAACGGGAACGTTTCCCCGAAGCCCTGGCGGCACTGCGGCGGGCACGGGAGGTCGCACCAGCAGACCCCATGGTGGCCGTAGAACTGGCCGAAGCCCTGGTCTTCAACGCCGGGCCAGGGCAAGCGCCACCGGAAGCGAGCGCCCTGCTGCAGGAAGCACTGGCGATTAGACCCGAGCAGCAAAAGGGCTTATGGCTGGCTGGCATGCTGGCCCGCCAGGCCGGTGACACGGCCTCAGCGGTCGCTTACTTCGAGCGCCTTTTGCCGCTGCTGGAACCCGACTCGAGCGTGGCTGAGTCCGTGCAGGGACAATTGCTGCTGGCTCAAATGGAGCAGGACAGCTTGGACACGGCTGGCTGGGCGGGAGTAGCCGTCGAGATTACGGCCGAGAGCCTGCCGGAACTGCCGCCGGAGGCGGCGCTGTTTGTGATCGCACGGGATCCTGAGGCGCCAAGGCCGCCGCTGGGGGCCGTTCGCCTGCCAGCTGTTTTTCCCGCAAACGTCGTAGTCAGCGATCGCGACAGCATGCTGTCCCAGCGACCGATTTCGTCGGCCGCGCGCATCGAGTGGGTTGCCCGCCTGGTCTTTGACGGTGATCCACTCAGCACCGGCACGCGACTGGAAAGCGACCCAGTGATCACCCCAACCGGCTCGGCAGACCCGATCCGGCTGCAGCTGCGCACACGCTAGCGCGCCAGCCACTTAGCCCTGACTCAGGACTTATCAACCTTACTCGGTGGGTAGTCGCCGCGCTGGGCTGCGGCCAGCACACCACGCAGAATATTCATCTCATTCTGGTCCGGGCGCGCGCGGTTGAACAGGCGTCGCAAGCGCATCATCAGACGCTTGGGCTGTGAAGGATTCAAAAAGCGGATATCCAGCAACGCCTGCTCCAGATGCTCATAGAATCGCTCCATCTCCTGTGCGTCCACCGGCATCCAGTCCGTCGGCGGCACCTGGGTGCCGGCACCACCGAGCGCAGCCATGCGAAACTCATAGGCCATAACCTGCACCGCCTGGGCCAGATTCAGGGAGCCAAACTCCGGATTCGTTTCGATATGCACCAGGTAATGGCAGCGTTGCATCTCTTCATTGGTCAGGCCATAGGCCTCGCGACCAAATAAAATGGCGACCTCCTGACCGGGGGCCTCCTGCAAGCAGGTGCGTGCCGCGGCGCGGACATCCAACTGCGGCATGGACAGGCTGCGCAAGCGCGCGCTGGTACCGAGCACCAAGCTACAACCGGCCAGAGCACTATCGAGATCTTCATGTACCTGAGCCGCGTGGCACAGGTCCGCTGCGCCTGAGGCCAGCGCCGTGGCCTCAGAGGACGGCCAGGTTTTGGGACTGACCAGGTGCAGCTGACTCAGTCCCATCACCTTCATGGCCCGGGCCGCTGAACCGATGTTGCCGGGATGGGTGGTGTTGATGAGTACAATGCGAAATCTTGCCAGTACCTCTGCCGCCTCCGACGCGCTTCTGGTATCCTTTGCCGCCCTTGAATTCATAGGCTTACGTCCATGTCACACCCTGCCATTAATATCGCCACGGAAGCGGCCTATGCCGCGGGTGAAATGATGCGGCGCAGCCTGAAAAACCTGGACTCGGTTCCCGTGGCAAAAAAAGCCCGTCACGACTATGTTTGCGAGGTCGACCGGGCCTGCGAGGCCGCTATTGTAAAGGAAATCATGCGTTTCCATCCCGACCATGCCTTCCTCGGCGAAGAAGGTGGCATGCGCGGTGAGAGCGAGACCGTGTGGGTGATCGATCCGCTGGATGGCACCAGCAACTATCTGCATGGCATGCCGCACTTTGCCGTCTCCATCGCCCAGCAGGTCAATGGGCGCACGGAACATGGCGTGATCTACGATCCCATGCGTGATGAGTTGTTTACCGCCAGCCGCGGCAAAGGCGCTTTCCTGAACAGCCAGCGCATTCGCGTATCCCAGCGAAAAACACTGGACGATGCGATTTTGGCTACCGCGTTTCCGTTCCGGCAACGTCAGGACATGGCCACCTACACCAAGATTTTTTCCAGCGTCTATCGCAAGGTGGAAGACATTCGGCGCGCTGGTTCAGCGGCGCTGGATCTGGCCTGGACTGCCGCAGGCCGGGTGGACGGTTACTTCGAGCTGGGCCTTAAGCCCTGGGATCTGGCGGCAGGTGCGCTGCTGGTGCGCGAAGCGGGTGGCGTCGTCAGCGACTTCGCCGGCGAAGATGCTATTGAGGCCAGCGGCACTGTCATTGCAGCACCTTTCAAGCTCACCACCCCCCTGCGTAAGCTGATCACGCCGCACTGGACTCAGGCGGATTCCTGAGTTCACGCCTCAACCCGCTGCGGGGAACCCATGAGTGAGTCACTGCTCAACCCGGACCTCGATCTGAACGCCCTTCGGGCGGCATTCCAACGGCGTGGCCGGGTGAAAGTCCCCCATGTGCTGCGCGCGGATTTTGCGCACAGCATCGCGGACAGTCTGCACGGGGAGATCCCCTGGCAACTGGCCTTTTACAACCCATCAGCCAGCGGCAAGGCGGTGGTTGGTCGCCTCAGCCCCGCCGAGCAGGAGGCCATGAACGAGGCTCAGCGAGCCGCGCTGCTGGCCCGGGTGGAACGGGAAGCTCAGAGTCAGTTTCAGTATCTCTATGACGCCTATGATGTCTTGAATGCCCGCCGTAACGGTCAGGATTTGCAGCTCGGCGTGCAGCGTTTTCTTGATTTTCTGGGCACCGATGAGCTGTGGGACTTTATGCATGCGGTTAGCGGCAGCCAGGCCTTTGACAAGGTTGATTGCCACGCCTGTCGTTATCGACCCGGCCATTTCTTGCGCGAACACGGGGACCATAGCCCCTTTGAGCAGCGCCACATGGCCTACGTTTTCTATTTCACCCGCGACTGGCATGCCGATTTTGGCGGAGTGACCCACTTCCTGGACGAGCAAGGGGTGATCCGGGACAGCTATGCGCCGGACTTCAACTCGCTCACGCTGTTTCGCGTGCCGGTGGCACATAACGTGTCCCAGATCGCCAGCTATGCACCCGGAGCGCGCTACTCGATCACCGGCTGGTTTACCCGCTCCCGCTAACTAGAGCGCCGCCGTGTCCGGCCCGCGCGTCTGCCCCTTTTCCTCTTCCGTCTCCGCGTGCCACTGGAAGATGTTCAGTTCGATAAAGACAAAGGCCACCAGCCACAGGAAGGCATCCCAGAAATCGATAAAGTCGCCTTTCACACCCCAGTACACGGCGGCCGCGAACAAGGTCGCGTAGAGCCCGGACTTGATCCATTTCAAGGACCACAGTAGGCGGGGTCCCAACCGCCCTGCCAACTGCAGTAGGACCTCCACTTCCAACAAGGCCACCACCAGCAACCAGGCAAATGCGTTGATGACGTCCACCAAAGCCAGCCGCGCGGCTTCCAGCTGGGCCAGTTCCGTGCCGATCAAGTCGGTCCCCACCACCCGCACCAGCGACTCGCCCTGCAGCGTTACGCAGGCGCTGGCATCAATGGGGAAGTACTCATCGAGATCGAAAATGTAGGTCATATTGCTGCCGATCAAACTGCAGGGATCAGCCACGGTGAAAGGCACGACAGCGCTGATTTGCTGCCAGCCTGCCAGATAGCCAAAGAACGCCGAAACAATAAACAGGTAGCACAGGGCGCGCACCGATAGCAGCAACCACTTAAGGCCACCGCGCAGCTTCTCATCGGGGATGATGGCGGTCTCCAGCTCAAACAGCCAAAGCAGCACCAGCCACGCCAGCGTATCAATGGTAGCCGAGTAGGCCTCGATAAAATTACCGGCATTCACACCCTCCGGAAACAGGGTGGGTATGGCGTTGTGATCTTCCCAGAAGAAAAACCACAGGTTGATCGTCAGTAGCGTAAAGACCACGTACTTGAACAGCACATAGAGTCGGTCTGGCCGGAGCCAGGCAGTCAGCGTTGCGGGCATGGACATTCTCTGTGGGCTTGCCTAATCCAGTTCCAGCAGCAGACGCTGGTTCATATAGTTGATACGCATGCCCAGGGACCGGGCAACCAGCTCATGTACCGCGGCTGCGATGCGGGAATCGGCCATATCCTCGCTTTGCACCACCGCGTTCGACAGATAGAAAAGCACCGCCTCGGAATCAGCCACCACGGTGGCGGTTCGCTGCCCGGATGGCATGAACTGGGAGAGCTCGCCAATCAATGAACCGGGACCAAATTTCTTAACACGCAAGCGCGCATGGTCTGAGCTCTCGATATAGGCTGACAGGGCGCCGGATTCCAGAATATAGAACCCCGTATCCAGATCACCCTGCTGAAACAGGGTCGCGCCGGGCTGCAGCTCAACCCGTTCCAGCGCATGCATGACCAGCGTAATGCGCTCCTCGCTATCAAACAGAGCTTCCAGCTGCGTGCGGATATCCAGGTGGAATGTCTCCGGCGCAAAGCGCGCCAGCACCTCCTCCTCAATGTGTTCCAGCGCATAATCGAGATCCTCGAAAAATAGCGGACTGGCGTTTTCCAGACTGACGGCATCCATGGCTGACAGCTGCATCTGCATATCCACCGGCACATTGGCGAAGGCCAGCTTCGCGCCCCGGCGCTCACAGTATTGCTTCAGGTGCAGGAAGCTGGTGCGAGCGGACACATCCATGCCCGTAACACGTTTGAAGTCCAGCAGAATGTAAAGCGGGTTCCGCTCCGCTGCGGCCAGGTCTTTCTGGACCTGCAGATCCACGCCGTCGGCGGTACCAAAGAACAGGAAGCCCCGTAGCGTATAGATCAGGGCTGCATCAGCGTGTGCGTCCAGAGACTGGCTGACGGCAGGCGGTCGTTCAACCGAACTGCGATAGTCGCGGAGGTTGTAGCGCGCCCGCACAGAGCTGACCATGCTGTAGCGCAGCACGTAGTAAAGCGTGGCAATCAGCAGGCCCACGGCAAAACCCGCCAGAAACCCCTGCATGATGACCATACCCAGAATCAAAAATACGATCAGATAGTCTACCGGCTGGAAACCGCGCACACGGTCAAACAACCACTCCAACAGCATGCGGTAGGCAAAGACAAAGATGACAGCACCTACAAGGACCTTGGGTACGTAGGCCACCAGCCAACTGCCGCTGACCGCCATGAGCAGCACCGTCAGCGACGCCGCCACCGGCGCCCAGCGACTTTCGGCACCAAAAGCGCGCAGTTGCAGGGTCGTCGCCGCATCACTGAAGCCCGGCGGACAGGCGAGCGAGGCACACAGCAGGTTGCCAAGGCCCTGGCGGCGCATTTCCTGGGCCTGGTCCAGAGGGGCGTGGTCCGGCGAATCCATCGTCGTCAAGGCCATTGAAGTGGCCAGCAGCGCAAGAAAAACCAGCGCCACTATGGTGGGTACTGCCCGCAGCAGTAGCGCGCCGTCAATGTCGGTGAAAGAAATCAACGCCAGCGGAAATTGCCAATCAGCCATGGCGGATGGTGCGGGGGAAAATAGCCAGCCAGCCGCGACCAACTCGGCCCGGTCCATGCCCAGCGCCGCGCTGAGTGCATAGAAACCGCCAAAGACCAGGACGATGACGGCTGGCAAGGCCCAGGGGCGCTGCAGCCGGTTTACAAAGGTCACCATGAACACGCCGCAGCCCAGAGCGGCCAGTAGCTTGGCAGTGCCGGCATCCACTGCCAGCAGGTTGGGCAACTGGGCGCTCACCGGGAAACCTACGGTAACGAAGAAAGCCGCGTTCACCAGCAGCCAGCCTACGCCCGCAAACAGACCACAGATAACCGGAAAGGGTAAAAACCCCAGTATCTTGCCGAGAGGGATCGTACCAGCGAGCAGCAGGCTGACGGCAACCAGCACGGTACTGAGCACCAGCAAGACCAGTAAGGTAGACAGGGACAGGGGTTCCGCTGCCGCCGTACCAAGCGGAATAAACAGCATGGCCAGAATGACCACACTCTGGTCATCGATACTCGCTACATGCATGCGCGAGACACTGGTGAGAGCGACCCACAGGCCCAGCAGTCCCCAGGCCGCGAGAATCAGCGAGACCCCTTGGGGCATGTAGTTGATAAAGGACCCGGCGAACAGAATAGCGGCGAAACCATAGGCCCAGAGGGTGCTGTCGAGTCCGTCACAAACGCCAATCAGGACGTCCTTGAAAACGGGTCGGCTCGGGCTCTGTGACATATGCTCTGGTCTCTTGGGGGCGCGTCCCTGGCGCCTTGTGGTTAGCGTCCCCGCTGCTGATAACTGCGACAGGCTGTGCCAAAGGCCTGAAACAGTGACAGATAAAACGGGTTCTCCCTGACGCGCCACTCTGGGTGCCATTGTACGCTGAGATTGAAGCCCGGTGCGTCGCGCACCACAAACGCCTCAATCAGACCATCATCAGCCCGCGCTTCCACCTTCAAACCGTCACCCAGGCGATCAACACCTTGCGCATGCAGCGAGTTC
>JABSSV010000392.1 GCA_013213875.1 Lysobacterales bacterium | reverse complement strand
CCGGGCAGTGCGGCGGCTGCGGCGGCGCCGGGCTTTCGCTGGCAACTGGATTCAGAATATGGCGCGGATCCGGATCTGGCAGCGTTTGAGGATGAAGGCTGGTTGGTCAATATGTCCCTGTGGGACTCTTTGGCACACCTGCGGGCGTTCCTGGGCCATGCAGGCCATCAGGCGCTGACGCGGCGCCGGCGCGAGTGGTTCGAGCGGCCCACTCCCCATTTGGTGCTGTGGTGGTTGCCGGATCATGAATTACCCACTTTTAGCGATGCCATGGCGCGCCTCGAGACGCTTGGCGAACTGGGTCCGAGCGCCCAGGCTTTCACCTTCCAGTTTCCTTTTTCTGCGGCCGACTCCGCGCTGTGAGCCAGACCGGTCTGCGGGATTTGGCTTCCATGTTGGCGCAACTGGAACCTATGCTAGACCCCGAGTGCTACGTTTTCACCAGTCACGCGGAAGCCTGCTATGGCGACCACTCGGAATTGCACCCGGTGGCGTCCCTCATGGAGCCGGAAGGTTTGACACTCGTTATTACCCGCGCATGCGCGCAGCGCCATGGCTTCGACGTGACGCAGCCCTTTCAGCGCATTGTGCTCAAAGTACACTCTGACCTGATGGCTGTTGGTCTCACCGCGGCGGTAGCGCGGGCGCTGGCAGCGGCGGAAATCCCCGCCAATATCATGGCGGGCGCATTCCATGATCAGGTGTTTGTGCCGGCGGATCAGGGCGACCGAGGGGTCCGGGTTTTACAGGCGCTGGCCGATTCCGCAGACTGACTGCGGCACGCTTTCCTGCCATGCTATGCTGACGCGCGATGGCTGCTATGGGAGTGCATTAGAGTGATTGCTTACATCACCGTTGGGACCAGTGATTTGAACCGCGCAGCCGGTTTTTATGACGCGCTGCTGGCGGAATTTGGTGCCAGCCGCATGTTTGAGACCGAGCGCATGATCGCCTGGACGAAGCCGGGTGGGACGACGCTCGTGGTGACCTATCCCCATGACGGCAAAGCGTCCAGCCCCGGTAATGGCAGCATGGCTGGTCTGGCAGTTGATTCACCGGACGACGTGCACAAGATACACGACCGTGCATTGGCCCTCGGTGCCAGCAGTGAAGGTGAACCGGGCCTACGCCAGGGTGGTTTTTACGGCGCCTACTTTCGTGATCTGGATGGTAATAAATTCAGTGTTTTCAACCTTGTGGGCGATTTGCCCGGAACCGTTAGAGAGAACAAGAAATGAAACTTCGAACCCTGTTTTTCAGCCTTTTCCTCGCAGCATTGACTGCGCAGCCCGTTTTGGCCCAGAACGATGAGTCGGAAATTATTCTGCCGGTAGAAGCCCAAAGCTGTGCCATGCCGGTGGCGCCGGCGCGTATACCGGACGAGGCCAGCTATGACGATCTGGTAACGGCCAAAAACAACATCAATGATTTTCAGAAATCTCTTACCAGCTATCGCGAATGCATCGATAAAGCCGGTCAGATCGAAGCGCTGACCGAGGGCAACCAAATGGCCCTGACCAGCGCGTTCAATCATTCGGTCGAGATGGAGGAGCGGGTGGCCGGTGCTTTCAATGAAGCGGTCCGGGACTACAAGGCCCGTCAGGCCACGGACGAGTAGGCTCAGCGCCTATCGGTGCGTCGCAGCGCGTGCGGGAGCACGCGCTCGATGCGCTCCATAACATCCAGTCGGTCGACCATGTCGTGGATGTAATCCAGTCGTCCGCTGTCCAGTATCAACAGTGGACCGGCCCGATAGTTCTCGATCCACTTTTCATACAAACCATCCAGACGCTTCAGGTAGCTTGGCGCGATCGACTGCTCCATGGGCCGGCCCCGGAGCCGAATGCGCTGTCGCAGCGTGCGAAGATTGCAGCGTAAATAGATCAGCAGATCCGGCGGTTTAACGGCGTCTGTCACCACCTCGTAAAGCGCCTGATAGGTGCGCCAGTCACGCGCACTGATCTTTCGCATCTCATGCAGGGCGGCCGCAAAGATCTCCGCGTCTTCATATAGCGTTCTGTCAATAACGGATACGCCGGGTGTGCGGTCCAACTCCTGATGCACTCGATATTTACTGGCCAGAAAGTAGAGCTGGGAATGAAAGGCCCAGCGTTTCATATCGACATAGAAATCCCGCAGATAGGGGTTTTCGTCATTGGGCTCAAAAAACGGTTCGATGCCGTAGGTCTGGTGTAAAAACGCTACCAGAGAGCTTTTGCCGGCCCCGATATTGCCGGCAATGGCAATCGTGCGCCGCTTGCCAGGGCTGCTCATGATGCAGGGATGGCCGAATCGGTGATCCGGTAGCGGCTCGGGAGGTGACTAAGGTGCATGCGTACAGCTTGCCTAATCGAGCTGGCCTTG
>JABSSV010000391.1 GCA_013213875.1 Lysobacterales bacterium | reverse complement strand
GGAGCTGTCTGCTGGCTCAGGCCCTGGTGCAAACAGAGATGCCACTCGCCAACCAGCACGAGGCCCGCGCGGCCCTGAACAGGGCCCTGCAGTTGGCACCAGAGCTACCGGCTGCCGAACGGGACCGGGCCCGGCTCGCCCGGCTCCTGGGAGAGGATCCGACGCAGGTCCAAGAGCGCTTTAGAGCATTACAGGATCGTTATCCCTACTGGCCGGCAATCACTCTGGACGCTTTGTCGTCAGACGCCCCCCAAAAATAGCGCAGATCGTCGCTGCCGTGAGGTGAGTTTGCACCCACCTGTAACCAAATCCAGACTCACTTCGTCTTTAGCGGTAAGGAACTGTGCAAAGGAGTGAAACCATCATGCAACACTTACGCATCGGCTATTTTCAGGCAGGCACCCGCGCCACCCTGCTCGCCCTTGGCGTGCTGCTGATCAGTACCGGCATGATTTTGGCTCCCGGAGCCGCCAGCCCGCCACCAACCGTTACGGTCGGTTTGCCCGAACTGGTCATCGTTCTGGAGGCTGCGCGCTAATTCACAGACGCCGTGACGCTGGGTAAAGGTCGCCGTAGAATACGCGACCATGACCCGTCCCTCCCGACTGCCTGCTCTGGCTCCCTTTTTTACCTGGCTCGTCCTGTTCTACAGCGTTTGGCTATGGCTGGTTTGGGACGAAAGTCGACTGGAAACGGTACTGGGCCACTGGCCGATTGCACTCAGCATGGCCTTTGGCTCCTACATCGCGGGAGCCACGCCCATGGGCGGCGGCACGGTCGGCTTTCCCATCCTTGTGCTGCTATTCGATCTGCCGGCCACCCTGGGGCGCGATTTCAGCTTCGCAGTGCAAGCCATAGGCATGAGCAGCGCCAGCATTTACATTCTCTGTCGGCGCCACCCGCTGGAATGGCCCATGCTCCGCGCCGCCTTACCCGGCGCGGCACTGGGTACACCGCTGGGCATTCTACTGCTGGCGCCTCTGGTTAACGATCTGTTCATCAAGCTGTTATTCGCAGCGGTCTGGTGCAGCTTCGGCCTGATTCATCTGCGCTACGGTCGCGAACTGGCTGCCCAGCAGGGGCGCCTTGCTGCGGCGCCGTCCTTTGACCGCCGGACCGGATTTGCCGTTGGCCTAATCGGTTCCCTGACCGTCGCCAGCGTGACCGGGGCCGGCGTCGATATGCTGCTCTACATGACGCTCGTACTGCTGTGCCGGGCCGATCTGAAAATTGCCATCCCCACGTCCGTGATACTTATGGCCTTCACTTCTCTGGTGGGAACAGCGGTAAAAGGGCTCAGCGGAGACTTTTCGCCTGGCACCTTTGACCATTGGCTGGCCGCAGCGCCGATCGTGGCCCTGGGCGCGCCTCTAGGCGCGCTGGTGGTCAACTGGGCTGGACGAGAGAGCACGCTTATGCTGGTTTCCCTGCTTTGTGTTCTGCAGTTTTTCTGGACTCTGATGCATGAGCGGGCCAACCTGACAGCGGTCACCTTCAGTGCAGTTCTGCTGCTGGTGGCGGTGCTGATCGCGCTATTCCTGGCCCTGCGCAAACTGGGCCAGCGCATGGACAGGCGCCACAGGCAAGCCACTTAGAAGCCCCCCGATCCGGACCGGTGATGCCCTATTCAGGCGCCGCCTCCGCAGCCGGAATCCGGGTCGCCTGCCAAGCCAAAGCCCGCCATTGCCCGTCTTTCAAGCGGAAGGTGCCCGTATTGAAGTAGGCGCTCTCCTCCACCAGCGCCTGGTTCTCAGCGCGGATTTCCGCACGCAACTTGAAGGTAACGATCGCCATATGATCCAACAGCATGATGTGCGTATCCTCGGCCCAGTAGCGATGGCTTTGCCCATCGTCTTCGCCCCGCGTCTCACGCACCCCCCGGAGCAACTCCGCCTTGCCGAAGCGCGTGCCTGAGGAGGAGGTATAAACCAGTTCCTCTGCCCAAAATCGCTCGTGTACCGCCACATCGCCGCGACTGGCTCCGTCAAGGAACGTGTGCAGCAGGTTTTCTATGGTCTCTTCTTGCGTACCATCGCCCGCAGCCACCGACGGCAGCATGAAAACGGCAATAGCCAGTAGGAAAATACGCACGCTTGTTTGCCTCCGCTGGGAACCCCGACAGTGTAGCTTACGGCGCTAGCCTGCCGCAGCGCCTTTAGCCTCCAGCCCAATAGATGAACTCCGGCCGGGCTCACGGCTTTCCTGCCAGGCCCGAAGGGCCTTCAGACCATGGCTGTAGCCAACCTCAACGATAGGATCAAAGGCACTGACATCCGTCATACGAAACTTGCTGACCGGCGGACTGATCAAAAGGTCCGCGCTGGCGCGTCGCTGGCGGGCCTGGGCCAGCGATCCGATTTCTGTAGAGCGCAGGATAAGCGTGGCCAGACTCGGGACACGGTAGCGACGTGTGAAAGGCAGCCAACGTCCTCGCAACACTGCCCAGGAGCCTGGTGTCTCCTCATAATCGACCCGCCGCGTGTGGCGGGAGGACACGTCGACCGCAATCACCGTCCCCACCAGCTTTTGCCGCATGACATCCACCGGCAGATTGTTCAGCACCGCCCCATCTACCACCAATTCCTCCTCCACTACGGCCGGTGGCAGCACGCCCGGCAGCGCCGCGCTGGCGCGAATGGCCTCAACCAGAGAGCCATGTTGGTGCACATGCACGTCACCCCGATCAAGGCGGCTGGAGACGCAGAAATAGGGAATGGGCAAATCCTCGATCGCCACATCAAGCTGGGCACGCAGCAGACGCATCATGCGTTCGCCGCGAATCAACGAAACCACGGGCAGCGTGTAATCGCTAAACGGCTTGCCTTTCACAAATGACAGACGCGACATGGCAATCGCATGCTCCGGCGTCCACCCCCTGGCAATGGCGCCCGCCACAATCGATCCGATGCTGGAGCCCCCCACCCAGTCGACCGGAATACCGAGTTCAACCATGGCCTTATGAACGCCAAGCTCAGACAGGCCACGCACCGCACCGGCGCCGAGCACCAGCCCCACGGAAGTGCCTGCTAGAATACGCACTAGCCGGGCGTGGTCCTCGCCCAGCCCCTCGCGCAAATGGAAGTGGTGATCAACCGGTCGCCCGGCCAACCATTCGGCTGTGCCGGCGATATGCTCGCCCCGATGGTGCAGTGCCAAAACCTGCGTACATTCCGCGTTTAGAGCGCGCTCAGCCTGCGTGGGAACCGGAGACTCTGTGGCATCTGCCAGGCGGACCACCAGATCGGACTGGCGCAGTACGAAACGGGTCCAGGCGGAATCTTCCGTACCGCAGAGAAAGACCAACAGCGGTTGCCGGGCCTCCTGTTCCGCCAGCCAGCGGCGCAAGTCCGTGCTCAGACTGGCACCTTCAGCCGACGGTGCACCCAGTTGACGCAGGCGTTCCGGACACAGGGCCAGACCGCCCACCTGATCCAGCAAATCCTGCACCAGGGCCTCGCGGCTACGCTCGACCCGATCTGTTCCATGCAGCGTGAGCAGGCAGATTGTCTTGAAGCGACGGCCTTCCCGGGGCGCGTCGGCCAGGTTCTGCTGCATCAAGCGCGACACGTGGCCGGCCAGCTTCATGACCATATCCGGGTGTTGCCGGGCCAGATGCTCAAAATCCTTTTTATCTAGGCGCACAAGAAAACTGTCACGAATGGCACGAATACCGGCGCTGCGGGGATCTCCTGCCAGCAGTCCGGCCTCGCCCACGCTGTCACCCGGGCGCACTTCACCCAGCAGGCGAGCGGCCTCACCGGTACCGGCCCAGGCCTGCAAGCGCCCCTGGATCAGAAAGTAGAGTGCGTCCCCCGGGTCACCCTCCCGAAAAAGCCATTTTCCACCGGGCAGGTGGACCGACTGCAGCCGATCGAGCAGCACGGGGTCCATATCAGCACCAAAGTACTGTTTCACGATCGTATCAATCAAATCCTTCATAGCTGGTACCCCGGTAGCTGCTCCAAGGTCTCGAAAATCACTCCCAGAGAAGCAACAAAGCCGGCAAAGCGACGCTCATCCTGCTCATCGAAGGGCTCACCATCCAGCCGGTTCAGCAGTTGGGCCACCGCAAAAACCTTGCCCCTGGTATCGTGCACGGGCACGCAAAGCATGGACCGCGTGCGATAGCCGGTTGCCCGGTCAACCTCCGGATTAAAACGCTCGTCCTCGTAGCAGTCATCAATGCGAATGGTCTCACCGGTCGCGGCTACCGTGCCGGCAATCCCCGTGCCGAGCGGGATACGAATGGTGCCCAAACTCTCCAGATCATGCGCCACCTTGAGCGTCAGGTGGTCTTTGCTGACCAGAAACAAAGATGCACGGTCGGCATTAAGCAAGCGCGCCAGCCGGTGGGTAAAGGCGGTCAGGCCCTGCTCCAACATGGAACTGAACGCCAAATCATTGGCCATGGATGTGGCCTGCAGAAAACCTCGCGACTCCTCGGCCATGTCATGCAACATCTGCTCAAAACCCTGCTCATCCAACCCCTCAAGCAGGCCGTCAAGATCTTGCTTGTTGCGACTCTTGGCCAGCATGCCCATCATCAGTTCGTTGTTGGCAATCACCGACTCGGTAAAGGTCGACAGATGACCGTCCTCCAGATGGACAATACGATCGGCAATATCAAGAATGCGATTGTCATGCGTCACCAGCAGGATGGTCGTACCCTCGTGCTTGGCTAGGGAACGCATGCGCTCCACCACCTCCCGACCGGATTTACGATCCAGGGAGGCGGTTGGCTCATCGGCCAGAAGCATATCGGGCCGCCCCACCAGCGCACGCGCGATCGCAACGCGCTGACGTTGCCCACCGGACAGTTGCTCCGGCTTGTAATCCATCCGCTCTGCAAGGCCAACGGCCTCCAGCATGGTTTCTGAGCTTTTCCGGTGAGCGCTGCGACTGTGCCCCTGATTTACACGCAGACCCAATTCCACATTCTGGCGGGCCGTAAGCGCTCCCAGCAGGTTGTGCTGCTGGAAAATAAAACCGATGCGACGGCGCACCTGTTCGAGTTCCGCCGACTTTGCGCCGCGTAACTCCTTGCCCAGCACCTTGATGCTGCCATCCTGCGCCGCACGCAGCGCACCAACCAGAGTTAGCAAGGTGGTTTTGCCGGAGCCGGAAGGTCCGGTCACAATAATGATTTCGCCGGCGTGAATCTGCGTATCGATATCAAACAGCACCTGTTTGCGCAGATTGCCGATGCCAAAGGCGTGATTGAGCCCCGCGATATCTACCACCGCCGATGCCATCAGAACACCTCAGCCGGATCCAATCGGTGTACCTTTCGCACCGCCAATAAGGCAGAAACCGCACACATAAGAAGCGTCATGGCCAGTACGGTCAAGGCACGTTCCGAGGTCACATAAAGGGGCAAGTTGGTGGCCGCCGCCGCCCGGCTGTAGAGCCAGGCTGCGGCCAACACCCCGGGCAGATAGCCCAGTACGGCAAGAATCAACGCCTGGCTCAGTACGATGCCGGACACAAAATGTTTCGAATAGCCCACCGCACGCAGCGTGGCGTATTCCGGTAGATGCTCCGTAACGTCCGCAAACAGGATCTGATACACAATAATCGCACCGACCACCAACCCCATGATGGCACCGAAGGCAAACACGTAACCGATCGGCGTGGCAGAATTCCAGTAGGCCCGCTCACGCGCTACAAAGTCGGCCTTGGTCATGACCAGTACGTCCTGCGGCAAGCGCTCGCGCAAGCGATCGCGCACCTGATCTGGCTCGGCGGCGGCGTCAAGACGCAGCAAGCCGATCTGAATCTCATCCCGCGGGCGATCCGGAAACAGACGCAGCCAGTTATCCACACTGGTCATCACCGTACCGTCGATGCCAAAAGACGTCCCCATCTCAAATAGGCCGGTGACCTCCACGGCCCGGTCATTAATTTCTGTTTTGAATCCCCCAGAGCGCGCGACCGCCTCGCTTAGCGAGTGATCCGGCGGATGAAATTCCGGCCGGGAAGCGGCGTCCATAAGCAGCACATCCTGTCGCGAGACCTGGCTCCGCTGCTCATGAAAACCGGGGGTGTCCAGCAAGGGGTCACTCGGCTCAAAACCAATGGCCGCAATACTCCTGCGCTTGTTATTCCAGGGGTTTTTAAAAACGGCGGGAAACAGATACACGGGCGAGACGTCGACCACGGCCTCGTCACCCATGGCCTGATACAAACGGCGGATAGAAAAGGCCTGAGGACGCACGATAAATACGCTATCGGTGCTAAACAGGGCGATGTCATAGTTGAACCGTTCATGAAAACGCACCGCACTCTCAAACAGGGCGGAACGAAAACCCAACTGCATCATAATCAGCAGCACCGCGAAGGCGATGCCGGCTATGGCCACCAGCAAGCGCAGGGGACGATGACGAAGCTGCAGCCAGCCAAGCGGTGCTCTCACGGCTCGATCACCACCTCCACCTGCAGATTGGTCAACCCGGCGACAACCTCCGACTGCGCCAGACGCACACCTACCTCGACGATGCGGGCATCTTTGGCCGCGGCCGGATCGGTGCCAATTTCGTCCTGCTTCTGAACCTTGGGACGAATGAAATCAACGGTACCCTGAAGAGTTTGCGACAGCGCTACGCTGCTGATCTTTGCGGCCTGACCAATTGCGACGCGCTGCACGTCGGTCTCATATACTTCGGCAATCGCATACATCTGTGAGACTCGGCCCAGTTCCAACAGCCCTTCCGCCGCCACCAGTTCGCCCGGTTCCGCCAACACCTTCAGCACTTGACCTGCAAAGGGTGCGCGTACATAGGCTCGCTCCCGTTCGGCCTGGCGCCGCACGAGCTGGGCTTCTGCCAAAGCGATGGATGCTTCTGCCACTTCCGCACTGGCTTGTGCAGCGGTGCAGCTGGCAGCTTGGGCCTGTGCATCTCCCGCGCTTTGCTCGGCCTCTTCATGCGAGGCCAAATCCCGTTCCAGCAATTGGGAGCGGCGCTCTGCCTCGCGGGCCTGCACGTCGGCACGAACACAGGCCTCCTCGGCCCGGCTTTGGGCGGCTGCCGCGGCACGGCGCTGCACGGTTAGCTCCGCTTCAGCCACATGGACCGCTGCCTGCAGTGGCAAAGCAGCGTAAGATTCGGCGAGCAGTTGCCCTGCTTCTACGTAATCGCCTTCGGCAACCAGCAGGCGGGCCAGTACGGAACCACTGAGAGAAAGAGGTGTGGTCGGTGCGGCAACTCTTACTACGCCACCCGCTGGTTCCAAGCGCCCAAGCGCGGCCACGCCATGGCGCACAGACAAGGAAGTTTGTTCTGGTGCTTGAACCCCCTCTTCTTCGGCCACCACCAAAATACTGGTACCAGCAATCGCAACGAGCCCGACACAGAGGCCCAGCGACGCCGTAAGATGAAGTTTCATGGCTCCCCCCGAAGCGTTAAAGCGCAGAAGAACGAACCCTGCCGAGCCAATATACCGTTTGAACCGACAAATTCCAATTCAGCTCCGGGTTCCGGAATCGGTACAATGCTGCCGCCACTGCTTGAGAACCTCATGCGATGAACCTGACGGTCACCAGCCTGCACATTTACCCGGTCAAGTCCCTGGGCGGTATCACCCTGCCTGAGGCTGAGCTTTGCCATGAGGGACTCCGCTATGACCGGCAGTGGATGCTGTTGGACCGCCAGGGGCGATTTCTTTCCCAACGTCACCTGCCCGGGCTCACGCAAATCGCGACGGGACTGAATCCCGGCGCACTTATGTTGGAAGCGAACGGCATGGAGCCACTACGTATCCCCTTTCGGGAACGACAAGGTCCGGTAATCCTTACGGAAGTCTGGGGCGATGCCTGTGAGGTGGTTGATGAGGGTGATCCTGCGGCTAAATGGCT
>JABSSV010000390.1 GCA_013213875.1 Lysobacterales bacterium | reverse complement strand
TCACCGTGGCGGAGGCCGCACCGCTCAGCTCCTGCAGCAAGCCGCCCTCGGTAAAAAACACATCGTGTGCCGGACCGTACTGCACGTCAATCGGGTCCTCCGGATCTTCCTTGTGATTATGATAGCCGGGTACTTCATGCACCTTCTGGTGCAGCGTGCCACCGAAAGCCACGTTCATCTCCTGAAATCCCCGGCAGATTGCCAGCAGTGGCAGGCCCGCCGCCAACGCCGCCGGTATCAGGGCCAGCGAGCTGCGATCCCGCTCGGGATCATGCCAGGTGCCCGCTTCGCTGGGTGGTCCATGGTAATGGTGGGGTTCCACGTTGGAGGGGCTGCCGGTCAGCAACAGCCCGTCCAGCCGATCCAGCAGTTCCAGCACCTCAAAGGCTTCGCCCAGGGACGGCAGCGCGACGGGATAAGCCTCTGCCCCGTCCCAGACGCCGCGCAAATATTTCTCACCAACCATGTGGAACGGATGGATATCCACCATACGGCGGTCCGAGACCACGCCCACCATTGGGCGCTCACTAACTGACTTCATCAGGCACCCTCCCGGTGCGGATTGGCAGCAAACAGGCACAAAAATTCCGTGGCCAGCGTAGCACCGGCAAAGGACGTGATATCTCCCACATCATAGGCTGGGGCAACTTCCACCACGTCAGCCCCGACGATGTTGATGCCTTCCAGACCGCGCACGATTTCCAGCGCCTGATGGGAACTCAAGCCGCCGCATACGGGTGTGCCCGTGCCGGGCGCGAAACTGGGGTCCAGACAGTCGATATCAAAGGTCAGGTAGACCTTGTGATCTCCCACCACGTCCCGTACCCGTCGGGCGATCGCATCCGCCCCCTCGCGATGCACCATACGTGCGTCAAAGATATTGAAGTTCATGGGCTCGTCATTGGTGGTGCGCAGCCCGATCTGGGCTGAGCGCCTGTCATCGATATAGCCCTTGTTCACCGCGTGAAAAAACATGGTCCCGTGATCAATGCGCTCGCTCTCGTCCGACCAGGTGTCAGAATGCGCATCAAAATGAATCAGCGACAGCGGACCGTGATGCTTGGCATAGGCGGCCAGTACCGGATAGGTAATGTAATGATCGCCGCCAAAGACCAGGCTGGCTGCACCGGCGCGCAAAATCTCATCAATATGCGCGGTAATTTCCGCCGGCACCCCGGCCGGATTGCCGTAGTCGAACATGACGTCGCCATAATCAACGATGCTCAAAACTTCCAGTGGATCAATGGTCCACGGCCAGGGACGGGACCAGTTCAGGCTGGCGCTGGCGGTGCGCAGGGCGCGGGGGCCAAAACGGGCCCCGGGACGATTGCTGGTCGCCGTATCCATGGGCACGCCGGTCACGGCCACGTCGACGCCGCTCAGGTCACGGCTGAAGCGGCGGCGTAGAAAACTTTGTGCGCCAGCGAAACTGGGCGCGTGATCGACTTTTCCGCGCAGCCCCTCTCCCGTGAATGCATTGTCCCAATCGCGATCCTGTCCCATGGCTGGCTCCGCTGTAGCGAGCCATCATCTTCTCAAAGTCCATGCCGTTCGGAAAGACAAAAACTGCGCTACTATGCTTGCCATGAGCAGAAGTTGTTATTTTGTCTGAGCTAAGCGTCAGCTCCTTCGCCAGCCGTTGGCAGCGCCTCGACAAGGGGCAGCTGCTGAAGTGGACGGTCTACACGCTACTGATGCTCAACTGGGCCTACTACGCCTGGGAAGAGTGGTCCTTTGCCCAGCACACCCTGCGTCATGGCGCCAGCCTTATGGAGTGGCTGGAGGCCTTTGCCACCACGCTGGACGAATTGGCCTGGTTCGGTTTGTTACTCATGTTCGAACTGGAGACCTACATCCTGGAGGATGACGCCTTCGAGCGACGCTGGGTGGTTTGGACGCTGCATGGCCTACGTCTACTCTGCTACCTGTTTCTGGCGCATACGGTGCTGGCGCGCTACACCTCCATGCAGGATGCCTGGCAGGCCCCCGCCGTGCCGGCCGTCACCGAACTCTGCAGCCTGGTCGACCGGGATATCTCCTGGGGCAGCAACTACGACTACCATGACCTAACGCCGGAAAATTGTGCCCAGTTCACCAGCGACCAGCGCTTCTACATGATCGATCCGCAGGTCATCACGGACCAGGCAGGTTGGGAAATCGAGAAGCAACACACGCTAATAGAACTAATCGATGCGCTGACCTGGTTGCTGGTGATATGGGCCGTGGAGCTGGCCGTGAGACTGCAAAACCGCAACATTACCGGCGGCATGCTCATGCTGGTCAGCCATGCGGGCAAAGCCCTGTATGCCCTCTTGTTCCTGCACGCAGGCTGGTGGGTTTATACCGGTCACCCGATATGGGCCTGGGATCAGGTGCTTTGGATCCTAGGTTTCTGGGCCATCGAGCACAACCTGTCGGAATGGCGGCAGGAACTGCGCTCGGAAGAGGGCCGGCCTGCCGAAGTGGAAGCCTGAGCCCTAGGCGCTGCGCAGCTCCTTAACCGCGCGGGCAGCAACATCGATAGCAGCATGGGTGTAGGCATCTGCCAACGCATCAGCGTTGGCGATGGCGATGTTACCGAAGCGCTGGCTGGCCACCTCATGCGGATACTGACCCGCTTCGAAATCCGGGTCCCACAGATCCGTGTAGTAATAGGAATAACCATGCGGCCAGCGGTTCACGGACACGGCCAGCACGTCTTCTTTCACATCCAGGCCATGAGGCCCCCAGACCTGGTCCAGCACCTGCCGTACCTCACGCTCGTAGTCCGCCAGTTCCATCCCCAGCATCTGATACCGCGAAGCGCGCAGGCGCTCTTTCAGGGTCAGTTCACCGGGGGGTTCCTTGATCATGCCCCAGAAAGTCAGGTTAACGGCTCCGGGCGTGTCCCAGGCCCCGTCAGCGTAGCCACCGGCTGTGTTCCCCTGCCAGATCAGCACCCGTGAATGGAGCCGGCCGGGACAGCGCAGCACGCTGATACCGGCGCGTTTCAGCGGCGCCTGATCCCGCAGCAGGACATTGGTTAGCAAAAGGGGGCATTTGACCTGATACTGCTGCGCCTCTTTCTGCGCGGCAGGCATTTCCGGGCACAGATGCGGAATGATGGAGTGGTAGCACGCCAGTACCGCATGGCGGGCCTGCACGGCCAGCACCCTGCCATCCTGCCAGTAGTTCACCTGTACGCCGTCGGTGATATTTTTCACGCGCACGGCGGTCGCGTTCAGGCGGATGCGGACCTGATTCTTGGACCGGTCCAGCTGCTCGTAATCGAAGTCCGCTACGGACACATTTTCTACCGTGGTGCCCGGTGATACGGTCGGGATCAACTGCTGCACCATGAGTCGGGCAACGCTGGCATTGCCGTCCGGGAACATGACCATGGGATAATCCCACTCCTCACTTTCCAGACCCTGTCCCAGCAGATTCCAGCCTGGCAGCCCAATATCCATGGCCTCATAGGCCGACATGTTGACCACGCTCCAGCCTTCAACGCCGTGGGAGAAATTGTTGAATACGTCCAGGCACTCGTCGTCCAGGCCGGCGTGCTCACGCAGAAAGTCGAAATAACTGATGGCGCGCAAGCGGGCCTCAATCTGCTCCCATTCCAGCTGCGGCCAGATATGCGTATCGAGGGTGGAGAACCGCACCAGGCGGTCCCGCGCCTGATCGCTTACCGGTATGCGGCCAACCTGCTCCGGGTTGTTGAGAAAATCGCGGGCCGCGAGGCTGAAATCCCTCAGCAGCACGTCCTCACGGAAATGCTCCGCATCAAACCAGGTGCAGGGGCTGCCCCGACCTTCTTCACCATAATAGAAGCCGGTTTGCGCTTTGATGGCCTCGAAATCGATACCGAGCCGGTCCATCATGGCCTGCGCATTGGGCGAGAAACTGGTGTACTCCAGATTGTGCACGCCCCCGAGTGCCAGGCGCATGGCCCCGCCCTGATGAAACTCGTTGCGCTTCGCATGACCACCGAAATCATCGTGGTTTTCAAGAATGAGGATGCGCGTGTTTTTACCGAACAGGTCCTGGTAGTACAGGGCGGTCGCCAAACCGCTGAGCCCCCCACCCACGACTACCAGGTCATAGTGTTCGCCGGTCGGCTCCGCCGATTCAAAGCTCAGACCCTCACGGGCTATCGCATGAGCGGCATCGAAAGAGCCCGGATGCGACCCTCGCAGGCCAGTACGCGTGGGCGGGTAATAGCGACCCTGCGCCGCCGGATCGCCCTGCCCCAGCGCCACGCCCGCGGGCAAGGTGAGCCCCAGCGAAGCGAGCGATGTGCCCTGAATGAAATCCCGCCGGGAAATATCCCGGCCCATTCCGAGCTCACGATCGCTTTTGCTCATATTCAGGAGGCGCTCGCGACCCACGCAGCGGTCAGATCAAGACAGCGCGCGGCTTTCTCCACCAGTTCGTCCACCTGCGCCCGGGTAATGACCAGCGGTGGCGCAATAATCATGGAATCGCCCACGGCACGCATGACCAGACCGTTTTCAAAGCAGAAATTGCGGCATCGTGAACCGACGTTGAGGTCCTTGTGGAAGCGTTCCAGGCTGCCCTTGTCGGCCACCAGTTCCACCGCCCCCATCAGACCGATGGTGCGCGCCTCACCCACCAGCGGATGATCGCCAAGACTGCCAATCCGTTCGGCAAAGTACGGCGCCGTGTCCTCACGCACGCGGTCGATGATGCCTTCATCTCCCAGCGCATCGAGATTGGCCAGCGCTACCGCGCAGGCGGCAGGATGACCGGAATAGGTGTACCCATGGGCAAATTCACCGCCCTCGGAGCTGATCACCTCACCGATGCGCTGGCCCACGATGGAACCACCCAGCGGCAGGTAGCCAGAGGTCACGCCTTTCGCAAAGGTAATGAGATCCGGCGCAATATCCAGATGCTGCGATCCAAACCACTCACCCAGCCGTCCAAAACCGGTGATCACCTCGTCGGCGATCAACAGAATGTCGTACTGCTTGCAGATGCGCTGGATTTCACCCCAGTAGCTGGACGGTGGTATCACCACACCGCCTGCACCCTGCACCGGCTCACCGATAAAAGCCGCAACCTGATCAGCGCCCAGTTCGAGAATTTTCTCTTCCAGCAGGCGCGCCTGGGCGATACCGAAGGCCTCCGCATCCTGCCCCTGACCCAGGCCGAAGTGATACGGCTGCTCGATGTGGTGTACAAAGTTGACCATGGGACCGAGCTGCTCATGCATGGCACCCATGCCGCCCAGCGTTGCCGCCGCGACCGTGCTGCCATGGTAGGCATTCTTGCGGCTGATGATGTGCTGCTTGTGGGGCTTGCCCACCAGATCCCAATAGCGACGGACCAGCTTGATGTTCGTGTCATTGGCCTCGGAGCCCGAGCCAGCGAAAAACACCCGCTCGAAACCCTCCGGCGCCAGCTCCGCGATCTTTTCCGCCAGCGCGATCGCTGGCGGATGAGCCGTCTGGAAGAAACTGTTGTAGTAGGGCAGCTGTTGCAACTGCTTTGTTGCCGCATCCACCAGATCCTGGCGACCATAGCCTGCATTGACGCACCACAGTCCGGCCATACCATCGAGAATCTGGTTGCCGTCCACATCGTAAATGTAGACGCCGTCGGCACGCTCAATAATGCGCGCACCCTGCTGGGTAAGATCGCTGTGATCGGTAAAAGGGTGCAGGTAGTGGCGGCTATCGCGGGCCTGCCAGTCAGCGGCACTGTGGCCGGCAAAACGGTCGGGGCTGGCGCTCATGGGTATCTCCGAAAACTGGGTGGGAAAGCGCTCTAGCGTCCTACAAGCCAAGGGCCTTGTCCAGAGCGATGCGTTGTCCCGTCAATGGAATGCGCCACGGTTGGCGCGGTCACGGTGGAGCATAGCCCGACCAGGACTTTTTGCCTCCGGCCCTACATGCGAGGCAGGCAAGCGCCAGTAAGAACGGGGTTGCCTTTCCGGTGGCTTGCGTTTGTCGCAGCAGCTTTCAATAATCAGGCATGAATCATGAACCGAGCGAGGCCCGCACCGCCGTGCGCATGCGCTGCCAGCTGGCTGCTGTTGGCAGAGGGCGCTGGCGCGCATTACTGACAGGACCACTGTGTCTGGCACTGCTAATGCTCACGCTGACCCAGCAGGCCCAGGCCGGGAACTGGTGGCTGGGCAATATTCACATCATTGACGGGACGGGCAAAGCGGCTTTCCGCGGTGCCGTCGAGGTCGAAGGTGACCGTATCCTCACCGTCCGTGCGGGCGAAGCGCCAGCCCATGCCCGGGATGGCGGCGGTCTCCTGCTCGCGCCGGGCTTCATTGATACGCACAGTCATGTGGATATGGACCTCGCCGATCAGCCCCTGGCGGAGGCGGCCGTCAGCCAGGGCATTACCACCGTTGTGGTAGGCCAGGATGGCAGCTCAAACATGCCGCTGCAGGACTGGTTTGAGCGCTGGGAGCGTCAGCCTGCTGCCATTAATCTGGCGTCCTATGCGGGCCACAATACGCTGCGTGAGCGCACCATGGGCAGCGACAGCAAGCGGCCGGCAACCGAGCCGGAGCTGTTAGCCATGGAGGAACTGCTCCATGCGGATATGAAAGCAGGTGCGCTGGGACTGGCCACGGGTCTGGAATACGAGCCGGGCCTGCATGCAAGCTTCGCGGAAGTACTGCGCCTTGCTCAGCTGACGGCCAGCCAGGGCGGGCGGTACATCAGTCACCTGCGCAGCGAGGATCGCTGGTTTCCCGAGGCCGTGGAGGAAATCATCCGCATCGGTCAGCAAACGGGCATGCCGGTGCAAATCTCGCATATCAAATTGGCCATGAAAAGCGCCTGGGGTACCGCCCCTACCCTGCTGGCGAGGCTGGATCAGGCCCGGGCTGAAGGCGTTGAGATCAGCGCAGACCTTTACCCCTATCGCTACTGGCAATCCAACATGATGGTTTTGGTGCCTTCACGCGACCTGACGGCAAGAGAGGAATTTCGCTTTGCGCTGCAGGAAATTTCCCCGCCGGACGGTTTCTGGCTAACCCATTACGCACCGGAACCGAGCTATGTCGGCATGACGCTAACCCAGATCGCAAACCAACGCGGAGCGAGCACTCTGGACACGTTCATGGCGCTGGCCGCCGCATCGGTCGCCTGGGAGTCGCGCACCGGAGCCCCAGGCGATAGCATGATCGGCACCAGCATGACGCAGGAGGATATCGACGCTTTGCTGCAATGGCCACACACCAATGTATGCACCGACGGCGCCCTGCGCGACTTACATCCAAGGGCGCGGGGCAGCTTTCCCCGCATACTCGGGCGCTACGTGCGTGAGCGTGGCCTGCTTGCACTGCCCGTGGCCATCCACAAGATGACGGGGCTGTCCGCCCGGCACATGGGTTTCCGGGAACGCGGATTGATTCAGGCCGGCATGAAAGCAGATTTCATACTGTTCGATCCGGACACGGTGATGGACCACGCCACGCCTGACAACTCCCAGGCGCTCAGCACGGGTATTGAACAGGTGTGGGTCAATGGTGCATCGGTCTGGCAGGCCGGCGCCAGCACCGGCCACAGGCCAGGTCAGGTGATTCGCCGGAGCGATGGCCTGTGAATGAAATGGATTTAAAACCGCCCTATCTCCTTTTTTTGGGAGATGCCGCCAACGACCTCGACGCCAAGACCGCGCTGGGCCTGGTGCACTGGCGACCGGAAGACTGTGTCGGCCAACTGCGCTATGCCAACTGCCGCGTCGACACGGGCCTGCCCGATATGGACATTGGCCAGGCTCGCCGCGCCGGTGCACGCAGTCTTCTGATCGGCGTGGCACCCACCGGCGGCGCACTGGCCCCGGACTGGGAAATCACTCTGGCACACGCGCTGGATGCGGGCCTGGATGTGATCAGCGGCATGCACACGCCACTGGCCAGCCTGCCACGGCTTGCCAATGCCGCCTATCGCAGTGCCAGCCGGCTGATCGACATCCGCCGGCCACCGGAAAATCTGCCCATCGCCAGCGGCAAAAAGCGACGTGGCCTGCGCTTGCTGACCGTCGGCACAGACTGCTGCGTCGGCAAAAAGTTTACCGCTCTGGCCTTGCATCAGGCGCTGCGCCAGCGCGGCGTGCCGGCCGATTTTCGCGCCACGGGCCAGACCGGCATCATGATTGCTGGCGGTGGCATTCCCATGGATGCCGTCAAGGCTGACTTCCTCGCCGGTGCGGCCGAATGCCTGACACCGGACCAGGCCGACGACCACTGGGATATTGTGGAAGGTCAGGGTTCGCTGTTTCATCCGGCTTATGCCGCTGTCACGCTGGGGCTATTACATGGCACACAGGCCGATGCCCTGGTGCTGTGCCATGCGGTAGGGCGCCGGCAGATCGACGAGTATCCGGACTACCAGATTCCGCCCCTGGAAGCGTGTCTGGAACACTATCTGGCCGCGGCCCGACTGACCCATCCGGCGGCACGCTTTGTGGGCGTCAGCCTGAATACGGGCGATCGGCCCGCCAGCGCGCGGGCCGCGTTACTGCAGGACGTTACCGCACGGACCGGCCTGCCCTGCGTGGATCCTCTGGCACTGGGCGTGGATCCGCTGGCCGAGACCCTCGCTGACTGGCGTCGCTGAGCCGTGCCTCGCAAGGTTCTACTGGAGATCAGCACCTGGACGCTGCGTGAGCCGTTCATTACCGCGCAGGAGCGCTGCGATGACATTACCGTGCTCACCGTCACCATCGAGCAGGGTACCCATCGGGGCCGGGGTGAGGCGCTGGGCGTGGACTACCTGGGTGAGGATGCTGGCAGCATAGGCGCGCAGGCACAGGAGCTGCAGTCTGCGCTGGAAGCCGGTATGGGGCGCACAGAACTGCAGCAGAGACTGCCACCCGGGGGGGCTCGAAATGCCATTGACTGCGCGCTCTGGGACCTGGCCTGTCAGCAGCAGGGCCGCCGGGCCTGGGACCTGGCTGGCGTGACCGTGAAACCGGTACATACGGCCTACACGCTGGCGTTGGATTCCGCAGCATCCATGGCGCGGCAAGCCGCAATCCATGCGGACAAGCCCGTGCTCAAGTTGAAGCTGGACCGGGAAGCGCCGGCGGCCAAAATAGCGGCCGTACGGGCGGCCCGGCCCGATGCGGAATTGCTCATCGATGCGAATGGCGGCTGGGATGCAGCACTGCTTGAGCAACTGGGACCCACCCTGCGCCAGCAACGAATCAGTATGGTGGAGCAACCGCTACCGCGGGGGCAGGACCAGGCGCTGGCGCAGCTCGACTGCCCGATACCGCTGTGCGCGGACGAGTCCTGTCAGCATCTGGGTGATCTGGAAGCAGCGCGAGCGCGCTACGATATGGTGAATATTAAGCTGGATAAAAGTGGCGGCCTTACCGAAGCGCTGGCCATGCGCGCCTGGTGCCTTGAACAGGGCTGTGACTGGATGGTGGGCAACATGCTGGGGTCCTCCCGTGCCATGGCGCCGGCATTTCTGCTCACTGCCGGCGCCCGCTGGGTCGATCTGGACGGGCCCTTGTGGCAGCGCCATGACTGCGACCACCCAATCCGTTTCGATGGCAGCCTGATGCACGCACCCCGACCCGACCTCTGGGGGTGATGACAAGAAGCAGCCACCCGTGGCATCGTTGCGCTTTGCCAGTCACCGGAAGACCCCATGATGATCCAGCCACCACCGCTGCCCACGCTGATTGCCACCTCCGTCGTACGCGGCAGCGATCAGGGTGAAAGCCATGGCGGCATCTATCTGTTGGATCTGGCGGCCCAGGAAATCCGGCAAGTCGTCGACTGGAACACGGCCAATATCGACTGGCAGGGGCGCGGCTGGGATCGCGGCCTGCGGGGCATGGCTTTCTTCAAGGAAGAAGTTTACGTGGCCGCCAGCGACGAGCTCTTTATCTACGACCGTGATTTCCAGCTACAACGCTCCTATCGCAACCCCTATCTCAAACATTGCCATGAGATTCATATCAGTCATAACCACCTGTTTCTCACCTCTACGGGCCATGACAGCATTCTGGCTTTTGACCTCGAGCGCCAGGCCTTCTTCTGGGCCGTCTACCTGACGCAGGGTGAGGACGGGCCACAGGCCATCGCCTACAACCCGCAGGGTAACCGCGGGCCCGGGGGCAGTAAGGGACCGGTCGCCACCAACCAGTTGCATTTGAACAACGTGTTTGTGGACGACACCGGTCTTTACACCAGCGGTTTGCGCAGCGGGGCCATTCTGCGCGTGGGCAGTGACAATACCGCGCGGGTCTGGGCCGAGTTACCCGAGGGTACGCATAACGCCCGCCCCTTTCGGGATGGCGCGCTGTATAACGACACGGCATCGAATCTCGTGCGCTATGACCGTCGTGACGGTAGCGCCATAACTTTTGACGTTCCGCAGTATGACGCGGGTGACTTAACCCATCTGGATCTGGGTGATGAGCGGGTGGCTCGACAGGGCTTTGGTCGCGGCCTGTGCGTGCTGGATGAGCGCTTCATTGCCGCCGGTTCTTCACCGTCCACGGTCTCCGTGCTCGATCTCACCAGCGGCCAGCCGCTGCTGCAGGTGAACTTCTCCCGGGACATCCGGAACGCCATCCACGGACTGGAAGTCTGGCCCTACTAGCGCCCGGATCAGATTCAGCTTAACCGGCTGCGTTCCAGCGCATAGCGCACCACGCCGTACTCGCTACCGCGACCGGCAGCACGAAACCCGTTGCGCTGCAAAACGCGAATGGAATTGGCCAAATGCGGCAGGGTTTCCGCGGTCACCCGGTTCACCTGCTGATGACTGAAAGCCCACTGCACCAGTCGCGCCACGGCCTCACTGGCATAGCCGCGATTCTGGAAAGCAGGCAGCACCGAATAGGCCAGCTCCACGCTGCCGTCAGCATCCGGACGACCCTCGAAACCGGCCACACCAACCAGCCCCTCATGAGCCTCGCGCCCCACCAGATACCAGACATGCCAGCCCATCTCAGCCCGGTCCCGCAGCTGCAGGGCCACCGCTTCAAGCACCGGTCTGGAGTGCAATGCCGGTGGCCAGTCCTCAGGCGGGGCAACACCCAGCCCCGCTGCCAGCGCTGCCGGACCTTCAAGATCGGCGCGGATTAATGCCTCGGTGGCCGCGGCCAGATAGAGACGCGGCGATTCGATGCTGCTGGCCCGGGGCCGACTCATGCGTCATAGCCCTGCATGAGTGCTTTCCAGCTGCCGGCAAAATCGGCGCCCTGCGGCGGCCAGAACTTGCGACAGGAGCGCTGCAAGCGATCAAGCTGGCCCTGACCACTGACCGGCTGACCCGGCCGATAGCTACAGCGGTCAAAATCAATCAACCACACCTCGCCCGTGCCATCATGGATTAGGATATTGCGCGCATTCAGATCCGCATGGCCTACGCCGGCACGGTGAAATTCAGCCAGCGCACGGCCCAAATGCGACCAGTCAAAATTGCTGGCGCCGCAGTGGGACTCCAGCGGCTGGGCCGGCGCGATACGCTCAGTGAGCAAGGCCGCCCGATAGAACAGCCCATGGCGATCGCAGAGCGCCGCCAGTGGTGTGGGCACCCGCAAGCCATCGGCTGACATGCGCCGCAACAGTTCGAACTCCCTAAAGGGACGACTGCGGGCCAGGCCGGTGTACCAATAGCGATCGCGGTTCCAGCGCGCCACCCAGCCCCCGCGCAGGTAGCGCCGTAACACGGCAGAGCCGGTAGCCATGCGCACAAAGCTGGAGGAGCCACGGCCGGGGGCACTGCCCTCCAGCGCCTCCTGACCGCGCCAATAGGCGGTTTCAAACAACGCCGGCTGCGGCGCGGACAGGACGTCCGCATCGTATACAATGTGACTCGATGCAGCTTTGATGGTGACTGGCTTCATGGCGCCGCCTATTGTCCCTTTGGACACTCCCCCCGACAAGATATGTGTGCTGCGCCTGTCCGCCCTCGGCGACGCTACGCATACGGTACCGGTGGTGCGGGCCCTGCGCAAAGCCTGGCCCGATACCCAGCTCACCTGGATCATCGGCAAACTGGAACAGCGCCTGCTGGCCGGCTTGCCCGACGTGGAGTTTATTGTCTATGACAAGCGCGGCGGCCGACCGGCGCGCCAGGCCCTGAAGGAGGCCTTGCGGGAACGACGGTTCGATCTGCTGCTGCACATGCAGGTGGCCCTGCGCGCCAACCTGCTCTCCCGGCTTATCAAAGCGCCCATTCGCCTCGGCTGGGACCGGGGGCGTTCCCGTGACGGGCACCGCTGGTTCAGCACCCATCAAGTACGAGAAGTACCTTTCCAGCATCAGGTACAGGGTTTTCTGGAATTCCCACGCGCGCTGGGTCTGGACCCGGATCCACCGCAGTGGGATCTGCCCATCACGTCTGCCGATCATGACTGGGCGCGTGACAAGCTGCCCGGCGAAGGGCCATTTTTAATGATCAGCCCCTGTTCCAGTCACCGGCTACGCAACTGGTCCGTCGCGGGTTACGCGGCAGTGGCCGATCATGCAGCACGCCAGCATGGACTCCGGGTAGTTCTCATGGGCGGTCCCAGTGATCTGGAACGGGAGACTGCCGCCGCTATCCAGCAAAGCATGCGGGAATCGGCACTGAATCTGGTCGGCCAGGACACGCTGACCCAGTCCCTGGCCTTGCTACAACGCGCCAGCGTGTTGCTTACGCCTGACTCGGGTCCGGCCCACATGGCCTCAGCGCTGAACACACCAGTGGTGGGTTTGCACGCCGCCACCTGGTCGCGCCGCTCCGGGCCCTATCATTCGCTGGATTTGTGCGTAGACCGCTACGCTGAGGCCGCCAGGCGATTCCGTGGCAAGGAGCCGGAACAGTTGCGCTGGGGGCATCGGATTGAAGAACCCGGCGTCATGGATTTGATTACGGTTGAGGCCGTGCAGGAACGGCTGGCGGCGGCCATGGCGCGTTCCGACCGCGGCTAGCATGATGCAAGCAGCCGACGCCGGCAATAATTGACCTTTCGTTCAATAATTTGCTAGAGTCCGCCCATGGCTGGACGCCCACGACAATTCGACCGCGATGAAGTGCTGGGCAAGGCCCTGCGCCTGTTCTGGAAACAGGGCTATGAAGCCACCGGCGTCGCCCAGATCACCACCACGCTGGGCATCGGTCGCCAGAGCCTTTACGGCACCTTTGGTGATAAGCGCGCGCTATTTATCGAGACGCTCAAGCGCTACGCCGATGCGGAACAACGTTGGCTGGAAAACACCCTGCTCGCGCCCGGTTCTCCGCTGGAAAATTTGCATGCAGTGCTGGACCACTGGCAGGAACAGGCGGGGCGTGATCAGTACCGCGGCTGTTTTATCGCCAAAAGCAGTGCCGAACTGGCCCGGCGCGATGCGCCCATCGCACGACTGCTGGCAGCCTTTATGGAGCGCACCATTGCCACCTTCGAACGCGCGCTGGATCAGTGCATCGCTGCGGGCGAACTACCCGCAGACAGCGACAGCCGCGCACTCGCCAAGACGCTGCTAAATACGGCTCAGGGCCTGTCCTGTGCCGGTCAGGTGGATGCGCTTTTCGCCCAGGACGTGGTTGCCCAGACCCGGCGCTTGCTGCGCTAGGCTGCCATGGTCAATCCGGCGCCCAGCTCAGGCCGCCG
>JABSSV010000039.1 GCA_013213875.1 Lysobacterales bacterium | reverse complement strand
GCTTACTAGGCTGGCAGGGTGAATACACTTCTCGAAGTACAGCAGGCACTGGCGGCACACCTTGAGCTTCCCGAGGGCGATACAGCGCCCACCAGCGTCCCGATTAGTGGCGGCGATACGCACCAGGCCATCGACCTGCGCTGGGGCGGCGGCCGCTGGTTCGTCAAACTTGCTGCTCCCGGGGAACGGGCCATGTTGGAGGCGGAAGCGGACGGTCTGGTCGCCCTGGCTGCCACCGGGACCATCGCAGTCCCGGAATGTGTTCTTTGCGGCGCAGGCCAGGAGGGCGCCTGGCTCGTGCTTGCCTTTGAAACGCTTACAGCGCAGGGGGACGAGGAAGCGCTGGGGCGGGGTCTGGCCAGGTTGCACCGACATCTCGGCAAAGCCCACGGCTGGCACCAAAGCAATTGGCTGGGCCAATCGCGCCAGAGCAATGAACCGCATGCGAACTGGTGCCAATTTTTTACCCGGCAACGCTTATTACCCCAGTATGAAACAGCCCTTGCGCGGGGCTATCGCGATGCCCTGGCGCCGCAGTTCGAACAACTACTGCCGCATCTGCCCGAGCGCCTGAACCATGCGCCGAAACCTTCGCTGCTGCATGGTGACCTGTGGTCTGGCAACCAGGGTTACCGCAGGGACGGGGCGCCGGTCATTTTTGATCCAGCAGTGAGCTACGGTGACCGCGAAACGGACCTGGCCATGATGACTCTTTTTGGTGGTTTCGGACCGCGCGTTCTGAGCGCCTACGAACAGGCATGGGAATTACCGCCCGGTTACCACTGGCGTCGGCAGCTGTATCAGCTGTATCACCTGCTCAACCATCTGAACCTGTTCGGCGCCGGCTGGCTGGCCCGCGTGCAGACTCAGCTACGCGCCCTGTGCGATGAGCTGTGACTGCGCTAGCATGAGCGGTGGCCAGTTCGTTTCGCGTAGGTGAGCACCGTGACCTTATTTGATGTCAAAAATTACTCCGCCCGCCAGAAATTGCTGCTGGCCGTGGCTGCAGCGCTATTGCTTGTCGGGCTCTTGTGGGAGCAGCTGACGCCCCCGGAACCTGAGTCGCGCAGCGTGGCAGAGGCGCTGGAGCGGGTAGAGGACCTGAATAAGGAGTATCCACTGGAGGTTCAGGCCAACAAATCGGTGCCCCAGGACTTGCTTGATGACACCAGCGAATTCATGCGCGTGCGGCAATCGCTAGATCTGAGCAATGCCCCCGAACCCTGGCCGGAACGGGTCGAACGGGAGGACTACGAGCTTTATATCAACGTGACCGCAGACTTCCTGGTCTACTACTTCGAACAGCTCGGCTATACGGGCGCAAAAATTGAGGCCGGCGAACTGGATGGCATCCCGCCAATTGTGGCCGTTTCCATCCCCAAGGGCTGGGCGGACGATATGACCGTGGCGCTCAAGAAAAGCATTTTCTACCGCGTGGTATTGCCACTGATCCTGCTGGAAAATCAGGCCATTCTGGCCGATCGCGACAGGGTCCTGGCCTACCGGCAGAAGCTTCGTAACCGCTCACCGTTAAGCGCTGAAGCACGGGCGGAGATGCTGGAACTGGCGCACGCGTATCGCCTTGCCAGCCTGGACCCGGCACAAACTCTGGATCTCGATATGCTGGATGAACTCCTGCTTCGCGTCGACCTGATCCCCGCATCGCTCGCAATGGGTCAGGCCGCCTATGAAAGCGGCTATGGCACTTCCCGTTTTGCACACGAAGGTAATGCGCTATTCGGCCAGTGGGATTGGAGTGAAGACCGCATGCGACCGGCGGGACAGCGCGAAGGCAAAGGTGACTATGGCATCAAGTCGTTTCCCTTTCCCATTGACTCGGTGCGCGCCTACATGCGCAACCTCAATTCCCACTCCAGCTATGCCCAGTTTCGTGCGGAGCGCGCCAAACAGCGTGGCAACCAGGCGGCGGGACATGTGGATCTGAACGGGCATGCCCTCGCCGCCACGCTGGATTCATACTCGGAGCGAGGCAGCGACTACACGCAAGAGTTGCAGGGCATCATCACCTTTAACCGGCTACAGCGCGCCGATACGCTGCGTTTGCTTGGCGGTGACCCCATCTACTTCGATTAGAACCGGCAACCCATTTAGGCTGCGGCACTTGCAACCCCATCACAGATGGGAAACCATCGCGTTTTGCCCTGTTGCCAGACTTGCCTGACCCATGAAAGAACTCCGCCAAATCGATTTTCCGCCGAAGGACCTGCCGCTACGTGCTGATGTCAGCTTGATGGGCAAACTGCTGGGCGAAGCCCTCGTCGACCAGCATGGCCCCGCGCTGTTGGCGCAGGTTGAGGCCATTCGCAGCGCCGCCATTCGCTGGCGTGAATCCGACAGCAGTGATACGGGCGCGCTGGAGGAGCAACTGGCAGCGCTGGATATCGATACCGCCACGCAGTTGGTCAAGGCATTTTCCACCTACCTGCGGCTGGTTAACCTGGCTGAGAAAACCCATCGCATCCGCCGGCGCCGTGAGTATCTGAAAGACGAAGCGGCGGCCCAGCGTGGCAGCCTGGAAGAAACGCTAGGTTCCCTGGCAGCCGCGGGCGTGACGCTGGACGCACTGAGCCCGGTACTGGAGGCCTTGCGCATTCGACCGGTTTTTACCGCGCACCCAACGGAAGCCACCCGGCGCAGCTTTCTGGAAAAGGAATACTCAATCATTCACCGACTGACCGAGCGGGTCACCGGTGACCTGACTCCCCAAGAGGAGCAGCAGGCTCTGGATCGAATTCGGGATGCGATTGACAGCGCCTGGCAGACCAGTGCGGTAGCGGCGGTGAAGCCGCGGGTTGCGGACGAACTGGATAACGTTCTGTTCTACCTCACCGAGATTCTCTATCGGGTCGCACCACCCTATCTCGAGTCCATGCAGCAGGCACTGGAAAAGGCCTTTGGCAAAGAGAGCCGCGCCATCGATATTTCTGAACTGCTGCGCTTCGGCTCCTGGGTCGGCGGTGACATGGATGGCAACCCCAATGTGTCCGGTGTCACACTCACAGAATCGCTGGCCACACAGCGCGAAGCGATTATTCGCTGCTACCTGCCTGAAGTGCGGCGTCTGGCCCGCTATCTGAGCCAGTCTGTCGGTGTCGCCCGCTTTGATCCGGAACTGCAGCGACGTCTGGACCGCTACGAGCGCAGCATGCCGGAAACCAACGGCAAACTCCCGGAACGACATCGTGAAATGCCCTATCGGTGCTTCTTGCAGTTCGTGGCCCAGAAGTTGGAAAACACCATTCGGGAAAAGGCGCCGAGCTATGCGGGCCCGGAGGCGTTCGCTGATGACATCGCGCTGCTGGCGCGCAGTCTGGAAGCTGGTAAGGGCCGGCATGCGGGCCTATTTGGCGTACGCCGCCTGCAGGCCAAAATTGACACCTTCGGCTTTCACCTGGCCACCCTGGACACGCGCCAGGATGCCCTGGTCCATCGACGGGTGCTGGGTGAGCTGCTCGGTGACGATGGCTGGCCAGAACGCAGCAAGGAAGAGCGCAGCGCCGCTCTGGCGGCTCATCTGCTGAGGCCCTGCCCCGGCCATGACCCTGCCTCGCGTTCCGATCAATGCGTGGAAACGCTGGACGTTTTCGCCGCGATCCGGGATGGCAGACAGCGTTTTGGCGAGCAGGCCACCGGCCTGTTTATCATCAGTATGAGTCAGGGCGCCGATGACGTGCTGACCACGCTGGCATTGGCGCGTTTCGGCGGCCTGACCCGTGACGATGCGGTGCCACTGGATGTGGCACCACTGCTCGAAACGGTTACGGACCTGGAGGCCGGCCCAGCGATTCTTGACGAACTGTTGGCACTGGATACCTACCGGCAACATCTTGCCCGTCGCGGCAATCGCCAAGTCATCATGGTGGGTTATTCCGACAGCAGCAAGGACAGCGGCATCGTCGCCGCCCGCTGGGGTCTGTATGAGGCGCAGCGAAAGCTGATGGAAATTGGCCGCCGGCACGGCGTGACTGTGCACTTCTTCCACGGCCGCGGCGGCACCGTTAGCCGTGGCGGCGGCAATCTTGTGAATGGCATAGAAGGCGCACCGGCCGACAGCATTGACGGAACCCTGCGGGTAACGGAACAGGGCGAAGTCATTAACCAAAAATATGGCATCAGACCGATCGCACTGCGCAACCTTGAGCTGATGACCGGTGCCGTGATCCGCCACCAACTCACTGACACGGGCCAGCATGCGCATGCCGCCATGCATGAGGTCATGGCGCATATGGCTAGCACGGCGCGAAATACGTTTCGAAGCATGGTGTTCGAGGACCCGGCCTTCATACGATTTTTCCGCGCCGCCACGCCGATTGATGTTATTGAGCGACTGAATATCGGCTCCCGGCCGGCATCACGGCGGTCCGGCCTGGGCATTGAAAATCTGCGTGCTATTCCCTGGGTCTTTTCCTGGGCGCAGGTACGCGTGGGCTTTCCCGGGGTCTACGGCATGGGTACGGCGCTGGATCAGGCTGTGCGCGAACACGGGCTGGAAACGCTGCGTGACATGCTGCACCGCTGGAGCTTCTTCCGCGGCCTGGTCAACGATGTGGAAATGGTTCTCGGCAAGAGCACGCTGGAGATCGGACGTCGCTACGCTGCTCTGGCAGGGGCCGATGCGGCACCGGTGTTTGGCGCGATAGAGCAGGAGTTCGCGCTTGCACGTGAGCACGTACTGGCCCTGAAGGGCAGCGCTGAACTGCTGGATGATCACCGTACCCTGCAGCGTAATGTGCGCTTGCGGAATCCTTACGCGGACCCCATGCATTTGATGCAGATTGACTTGTTACAGCGCTGGCGGGATACCAACCGGGAAGACGATGACCTGCTCTATGCGCTGAAATCGACTGTCAACGGCATCGCGCTAGCGATCCAGAACACCGGCTAGCCTCGCGCCATGTCACCGCGCGATCTGTCCCTGGTGCTGCTGGTTTGCGTGGTCTGGGCCCTGAATTTTATTTCCGGTGCCAAGGGCATGCAGGCGTTTCCGCCCATGCTGTTCATGGTCATGCGCTTTTTGATCGTACTGACACTGACGCTACCCTTCCTGCGTCTGCCCCCGCCGGGTCAATGGCTGCGACTGGCCAGCGTTTGCCTGTTCATGGGCGGCCTGCATTTTACGTTTCTGTTTTGGGCTCTCAAACTATCGGCCGATGTGACCTCCATTGCCATCCTGCAAAACATGTACATCCCCATCGCCGTACTGCTGGCCATTTTCTTCCTCGGGGAAAAGGCGGGCTGGCGCACGCTGGGCTCAACCGCCATGGCCTTCGCCGGCGTACTGGTGATCGGCTTTGACCCGCTGGTACTCGGCCAGCTCGATGCGCTGGGATTGATTCTCCTGTCAGCTGCCTGCCAGGCCATCGCCTCCGTACTCATGCGGGGGCTTCATGGCATGGGCCCCATGAACTTTCAGGGTTGGACGGCACTTTTTGCCTTGCCCGTTTTGGCACTGGCCAGTTGGCTGTTTGAGAGCAACCAGCTTGCAGCGATCAGTCAGGCTCAGCCCGGCCACTGGGCCGCTTTGTGCTACTCAGCCGTGGTTGCTTCCCTGGTGGGCCACGGCCTGTTTTTTGTGTTGGTGCAGCGTAATCCCTTACCCAGGCTCATGCCCTACATGTTGCTCATGCCGGTACTGGCAGCCCTCTTTGGCGTAGTGATCTGGGGTGACCGTCCGGGCCCCCGACTGCTCCTCGGCGGCAGTCTGGTATTGCTCGGAATTCTCTTCATCACCTTGCGTGGCCGCAGTAAAGCACAGGCGCTTGCGGTGGATCCCGAGTAGTCATGGGCAGCCGACGGGAAGAACTGCTTCCAACGGACAACCGGGCCGCGCATCGGCGCGTGTTGGCCATCGCCTTGCCGGCCATCCTCGCCAACTCCTCAGCACCCCTGATCGGACTCGTCGACACCTGGGCTATCGGGCACCTGCCCGGCTCGGTACACCTGGCGGCCGTGGGGCTGGGCGGCGTGATCTTTACCTTCGTATTCTGGGCCTTCGGCTTTTTGCGCATGGGGACCACCGGCCTGGTGGCACAAGCCCATGGCCGTGCTGACCAAAGTGAACTGGAACGCACAGTGGTGCGCTCCTGCGTACTCGCCTTGCTAATGGGCGCACTGCTACTGCTGGCACAAGCGCCCCTGCTGGATGCGGCATTGGCGTTTATGGCCCCGCCAGAGGCGGTCGCGGAAATGACCCGCGACTACTACGATATTCGCATCTGGGCTGCTCCTGCTACCCTGCTGGTGTATAGCCTGACCGGTGTGCTCTTTGGACTGGGGCGCACGGGTCCGGTGCTCTACCTCCAGCTGTTTCTCAACCTGCTCAACGGCGCACTGAATCTGCTCTTTGTCATCGGCCTTGATCTGGGCGTTGCCGGGGTGGCCTGGGGCACGCTCATCGCCCAGTGGCTGGCCGCGCTCTTGGGACTGTGGCTGGTGCTGCGCTGCCCGGAATGCAAAGCGCTGGGGGCGCGCCTCCGGGATGCACGCTGCTGGCAGGCAGCAAGCTATCGCCCCTTGCTGGTACTGAACGGCTTCATTTTTCTGCGCACGGTGCTGCTAATGACCGCACTTTCCATCATCATGCGCGAGGCCGCTGGCTACGGCGAAACCGGTATGGCCGTCACTCACGTACTGAACCAGTATCTGCTGCTTATTTCTCTGGGTCTGGACGGCTTCGCCCATGCGGCCGAAGCACAAACCGGAGCCGCCTGGGGCGACGCGCGCCTGCAAACATTCCGCCGCTGGGTACGACTTACCGGCGTCTGGGCCCTGCTTACCAGTCTTCTCTATGCCCTGGGCTTCTGGTTCGGAGGGAATGCGATTACCGCGCTCCTGACCGACCTTACTGACGTCCGCAGCGGAGCCGCTGACCTGATGCCGCTGGTCGCAGTGCTGCCACTGGTGGCAGTCTGGTGCTATCACTTCGACGGAGTCTACATCGGCGCCACCGCTGCCCGGGCCATGTTTGGCACCATGCTGGTGGCTTTTCTGGTCTATTTGCTGGTCCTCACGCCGCTACAGGAGCGCTGGGGACTGGCCGGATTATGGAGCGCTTTGCTGGTGTTTATGGCAGCACGGGGCCTGGCACAGGCACTCTGGTATCCGCGTCTGCTTCGACAACTGGCACAAAAGACACCGGAGCACTCGCCAGCCAGCTGATCGCTTCCTATACTGAGTGCCTGCCATCACGCTGGGGAAGCCGTGAACACCAACGAACAAGCACAAACATCCAGCCACCTGCCGGCCTGGCTCGCACCCTGGCTGGACTGGCGTCGCAAACGCTGCTGGTTAATTATCGCCTTTGCCCTCTACTCCCTGGCGGGGTTCTTTCTGGTGCCGCGTCTGGTTGAAAAACAGTTGAAGGCGCCTTTTGCAGCCAGCGGACGGACGGCCACCGTCGATCAGGTCAAAGTTAACCCATGGCTGTTCAAGCTTGAGATCCTGGGCACGGAAATCCGCGATACGGACGATGTCGTCATCTTTTCCTATGACCGCCTGTTCGTCGATTTCGAACTCAAATCCCTGCTGCGATGGGCCTGGACCTTTCGCGAAATCTCCGCCCAGAACCTCTATCTGCATGAAGAGCGCTTTCAGGCCGCCGACACGCGCCTGGGGCGCCTGCTCAGCGCTTTTGCGGAAGCCGAAGTAAGCGCCAGTGAAGCCCCGGATGAGGGTGAAGCCATCGCCCTGCCCCGGCTGATTATCGAACGCCTGGCACTGGACCGGGGTATGTTTTCTGTGCGGGACCAGACGGCCGGCAACTTTGAGGCCACCTGGGGTCCGATCAATCTCAGCATTGCGGATCTCCAGACCCTGCCCAATAGAAACGGCCAGCAGCAGATGAGTATTGAAACGGCCACCGGCGGCAGAATTGACTGGCAAGGTGAACTCCAACTGGTCCCCTTCAGCTCCAGAGGTACGGTGCAACTGACCGGGCGCAGCTTATCGGACTTCTACCGCTATGCCGATCACTTCCTGCCCTTTCAGATCAGCGGTGAAGGGGTTCAAATTGATCTGAACTACGAGCTGGCCCTGCTTCAGGGAGAACTGGTCGCGTCCGTGCGGGATCTGAATGCCAGCACCCAAGGCACGCGCCTGACCCTGGATAACGATGAGGAGCCCCTGTTGCAACTGGACCGCGTGTCCCTGGCAGGCGGCACGCTGGACTGGCCCGAGCAAAGCGCCGGCGCTCAGTCCCTGACCATTGACGGTATGGAACTGGATGTCGCTCTGATGCCCGACGGCGACCTGAATCTCTACGCGCTCCTGCCCACCACGATGGAACCAGAACCTGTGTCGAGCGGGGACCGGGATCCGGCTCTGGACTGGCAGGTGAACCTCGGGCGCTTGGAACTTACCCCGGCCCTCATTCACCTGCGTGATGAGCAAATGACGCCGCCGCTAGCGGTCGATCTCCAGGACCTGACCCTGGTGCTGAGGGAACTGAATAATCAACCCGGGACACGCATGCCTCTGGCGCTGGCCATGACCCTCTCCAGCGGTGGGCGCATCAGCCTGGACGGCGAGTTGGGCGCCCTCCCGGCGCCGACTCTGGCTGGCGCATTCAGCCTGGAAGCGCTTTCCCTACCGGTGCTACAGCCTTATCTGGAAACGCAGCTGCAGGCGCTTCTCACCGCGGGCCAGCTAAGCATGCAGGCGCAAATCGAACATGCGCCGGATCAATTACTCAAAGCCGGTGGCGCTCTGCAGCTCGCGGATCTGGATCTGCGTGACGCACTGGAAGAGGCGCCATTACTGGGTTGGCAATTGCTGACCCTGGACCGCTTTGAGGCCGATCTTTCCGCCGCGAGCCTGGAAACCTCAGAGCTGCGCTTTAGCGCGCCCTATGCACGGCTCCATATCGACGAGCAACGGCGCACCAACGTCGAGGATTTGCTGGTGATGCCGGCCGACGATGTTCCGGTGGATGAGGAGATGGCCCTGCCACTGGAGCGCCTTAGCATTGGCGGCATCGAGCTGGACGGAGCGGTATTGGACTTTAGCGACCGCTCGCTTCCACTACCCTTTGCCGCCGTGATCCAGAACCTGACTGGACAGATTTCAACGCTGGCTACTGACAGCCAGGAAGCGGCTACGCTGGACCTGAACGGCCAGGTTAACGAGTATGGCGAGGCCACCATCACCGGCGCACTTCGGCCCATGGCGCTCAAGCAACAATCGCGCATCGCCATGATTTTTCGCAATCTGGACATGGGGCGCCTGACCCCTTATACGATCCAGTTTGCCGGCTATGCCATTGATGACGGCAAGCTCGATCTGGACCTGCGTTACGAGGTAGAAAACAGCGCCCTGCAGGGTGCCAACGATATCGTCATCCGGGAACTGACCCTGGGCGATAAGGTCG
>JABSSV010000389.1 GCA_013213875.1 Lysobacterales bacterium | reverse complement strand
TTCCGCGACCTGCTGGCGACCGATGTACTCCCGGATAAGGCCAGCACGCTCCACGCGCTGCTCGCCATCGGCTATGACACGGTGAAGCCCCGGCGCGATGCACAAAACCCCTTGAACTGCGACGTGCTGATCGTGGACGAAGCTTCCATGATTGACCTGCCCATGATGGCCCGCCTGCTCGCGGCCCTGCCGGACCAGGCCCGCCTGCTGTTACTGGGCGACCAAGAGCAGTTGTCATCGGTGGAAGCCGGTGGCGTGCTGGCCGATCTGTGTGCAGGACAGGACACCTTGGGTGTGCCCGTGGCCGTGCTCGAGCACAACTATCGCACCCGCGACCAGCCGGAGCTGCAGGCCCTGGCGGGCGCCGTGAACCAGGGCCTCTGGCCGGCTGACGCGAGCGCTGGACCGATACGCTCGCATGAACTCGTCAGCGGCGCGAACGAACGCGCCGCACCGCCGTGGTTTGAGGCCGCCCTGCCGCACTACGAGCAGTTGCAGCGAGCGGCATGTGCTAGCGGCGACCCTCTGGAGCTATTAGGCCAGCTGCAAAAATTCCAACTGCTATGTGCCCTGCGCGAGGGCCCTGCTGGCGTCAGCGGCATCAATGCGCGTTTCCTGGCAGCCCTGGCGCCGGACCGCTTTGCCAACCCGCCTTGGTTCGCCGGCCTGCCGGTCATGGTGCTGCGCAATGACCGCGCGCGCGGCCTCTTTAACGGCGATGTGGGCCTGGTACTGCCCGTGCAGCAAGACACCTCTGGCCATTGGCAACTGGCACCGAACCGGGCCCATGATGTTAGCGCGCTACGGGCCTGCTTCCCCCTGGCTGGTGCCAGCGATCGGGAAGCCGGCATGGAGGCCGTTAAACGGGCCCAGATGCCACCCTTCGAGCCGGCTTTTGCCATTACCGTGCACAAATCGCAGGGATCGGAGTATGAGCGGGTCAGTCTGGTGCTGCCAGACAGTACCGAGCGGCTTGGCGGCAGGCAGCTGTTGAGCCGGGAACTGCTTTACACGGGCATTACCCGAGCCCGTTCCGGGCTGGATGTCTGGGCCGGATCCGGTGTCGCGGAGGCGGCCTGCGCGCAGCGCACACACCGCATGTCTGGCCTCACGGAACAGCCACACTACGAATAAACCCCCAGCCCTTGCTGGCATATTTCCGCGCCGGCAGCGGCGCACATTCTTGCGCCCCGGACGCGCCGCGCGATGGCAGGGCTACGCACCCTCAGTCATCGCGAGCCGTACTTCCATACCCGGCAAAAATCACCGCACTGCGAGCGCAGCACCGACCATCGCTGTTGCAGGCCCTGCGCATTAAGTGCGGTAGCGACGGGAAATGGGACATCACGCAGGCCAGGGCTGGCCCGCCAAGAGCGGGCACAAGGCAATCTTGAACCGCTTCAGCGCGGCAGTTCAGGGCGCGGGGTAAAGGCTTTCCATATGCCGCTGCAGAACCGGTAGCGGCAGCATGCCGACGCTGAGCAGCTGAGCGTGAAACACGCGCGGATCCCAGTCCTCGCCAGCCGCTTCCCGGCTGCGGTTGCGCAGCGCCAGCACATACTCCTTGCCCAGCTTGTAAGCCAGCGCCTGACCCGGCAGCGCCATGCCATAGCGCTGCAGTTCCGTGGCGATCTCCGTCTCACTGCTGACCGTATGCTCACGCATAAACTGGGCCGCCTGCTCACTACTCCAGCCCATAGCATTCAAGCCCGTATCAACCACCAGGCGCGCAGAAGACATGGCTTCCAGCAACAGCAGACCGTACTCGTCGTAGGGATCATCCAGCAGGCCCATTTCCAGCGCCAAATGGGCCGCGTAGTTGGCCCAGCCTTCGGCAAATGCGCTCTCAATAATGCCGCGTCGGAAGCGCGAAAGTGCCTGGTTCTGCTGGTTCAATGCCACTTGCAGATGGTGCCCCGGCATCAACTCGTGATAGATCAGACCAGCCGTCCAGAGCGCCGGGCGCTCATCCAGACAGCAGCCATTAAAACGAAAGTAACCGGTGCCTTCCGGCGAGACGGGTGGCTGGTAATACCCGTAGGTAATGCTGGCTTCGGCGGCAGGCTCCAGACGCTGTACGTCATAGGCCGCCCGCGGCAGTAGACTGAACTGTTCGTGCAGCCGCGCGTCCATGGCGTGGATATAGCGCCGATAGCGCGCGAGCTGCGCGTCCTCATCCCGGTCGTAAAAACGGGGGTTTTCCATCATGGCCTGCTGAAAGGATGCCCGATCACCCGCATGCCCGAGCGCACGCTGCAACTCACCCATGCGCTGTTCAATATCAGCCAGATAACGCAGGCCGAGCTCATGCACCTCGCGGGGCGTCAGGCGCTGGTTGGTGTAGCTGTAAATGAGGCTCTCATAGTAGGCCTGACCACCCGCGTACTGACCCAGGCCCAGAGCCGTGGGTGCCCGTGCTGCATAGCGCTCGTCTAAAACGGCAAGCAGTCGCTCGAGCGCGGGTTTGATCTCGCCTTCCAGCCGCGCGCTCAAACCCTCTTGTAGCTGCTGCTCGGCAGCAGCATCCAGCCCCGCAACGCGCTCTGGCGCTATGGCCAGCAGTGCCGGCAGCTGCGCCTCAAAGGCGGCCAGGAGACCACGGGCTACCGGCAGGGTCGATTGCGGCATATAGATGCCCGCTTCCATCTGCAGCAACAGGTTGGCACGCATATCATCAAGATAACGCGCCAAATCACTGACCAGCGCCAGCTGTGCATGGACCGCTTCCGACGTGTCCAGAGGCGTGCTGGTCAAGGCCACTGGTAATACGGAGCTCATGACCAAGCCGAGACTGTAAGGCGTCACATCAAAGCGCAAGCGGTGATGGGGCGCAAAATCCCGCGCCTGTTCCAGCGCATACTGCAGCGCATACCAGCTGTTACGCTCATCGGCCGTCAGCGCAGCCGGGTCAATACAATGCAGCTGTTTTAGCCGCTGTTTGCTGCGCGCGGCCACGGCCTCGCTGGTCTCCAGACTCAGCGCCGGCAGGGCGGTAATCGGCTCGCCCGTCAGCAGGCCAAG
>JABSSV010000388.1 GCA_013213875.1 Lysobacterales bacterium | reverse complement strand
TACTCCATGGTGATCGCGTCTGTCTTCCAGTTTCCGAGCGCGGGAACGCTGCCGGTCAAATAGACCGGCGTACTGGGCGCCAGGCTTGGCGCGGTCAGCTCAAAATTCACGCTCACGGGAACCTGCGCAGACACAGACTGACTGGTGCTGGCCGTAAGCCAAAAGCTCCCAAGCACCAAAATCAGACGCAATATACCCATTAGAATCCCCAAAGTTGGCGCCCAAGCGCATTAATCCCCAATCTCAGCATAGCTCAATAAAACACTGTTTAACAGTCATTTTTATCCGGCTTACCACCTGCAAAGCAAACCGAGAAGACGCAGCCTACACAGCCAGGCAGCACTGGCTTGTGAAAGTACCGGGCTCATGCTTTCAGCGCGCAAGGATGCTTGCAGGCATGAGGGTCCGTTGCTAACCTCGCGCTCTTGCTGCCCACGACATCCGCATGTCCGAGTCATCACCAAACATCACCCCTGCCCCATCCCTGTCGGTCATTGTCCCGGCCTATCAGGCCGGGGAAGACCTGCCGCACTGTCTTGCAGCGCTGCGTAAGGATGGTGGCGACCGGCTGGAAATTATCGTCGTGGACGACGCCTCTCCGGGGCAGGACATGGCTGAGATTGCCGCCGCCCATGGCGCCAAATATCTTCGTCTCGAGCGCAATGGTGGCCCGGCGGTAGCCCGTAACGCAGGCGTCGCTGCCAGCCAAGGCGAACTCTTGATGTTTGTCGATGCTGATTGCGTGGTACACCCCGGCACGCTCGCCAAAGCGCGCGCTGCGTTCACCGAGGAATCGCTCGGGGCCTGCTTCGGGAGCTACGACGAACAGCCCGCCGCTGCGGGGTTTCTATCCCAGTACCGAAACCTTTATCATCGCTGGGTCCATCAGAACTCACCGACCAAGGTATCCACCTTCTGGACCGGTTGCGGTGCTGTCACCCGTGCGGCCTTCGAACAGGCCCGGGGCTTCAATCCCCAGTTATCCCACATGGGCATGGAAGATATCGAACTGGGGTACCGCATTAGCGACCTGGATCTGAAAATCGCCATCATCAAAAACATGCTCTGTCAACACCGGAAGCGCTGGACGCTCAGCGGCATGGTACGCACTGATATCTTTCATCGGGGCGTGCCCTGGATGCTGATTCTTATGGCCCGGGATGGCTCAGAACAGGATCTGAATATTAACCACAAGGCGCGCATTGCCACCTTTGCTGGCGGCCTTTTTCCTGCGCTGCTGTTACTAACGCTCGTGTGGCCCTGGTCCGCCCTACCGGCCGCCCTCTGCGGGCTGATCATGGTACTCATGCAAAGCGGTTTCTATCGCTATCTGAGAAAAATCCGTGGCCCTCTTTTCGCGCTGAGAGCCATACCCGCCCAGTGGCTGTTCTTTCTCTGCTGTGCGGTTTCCATTCCTCTGGCTGTCGCACGCAAACTGCGTGGCAAAGGACTCAAACCGCGATGAGCGGGGGCTAGCCGGTCTCTTTGAGCGGTCGCGGAACGAGACGCTCGGATTTCAGAGCCAGCGTTTTATCGTCGCCCGCCTCGTGATATTCCGCGTCTTCATTCACCTGCCACACATCCCAATTTTCTTCACCAGCCAGGATATTTTCGGCCGTCAGTAATGCCGTCATCATGGCATGGTCCTGATTGTTGTACTTGTGCATGCCGTTGCGCCCTACCGGGTGCAGCCCCGGCGCTTCGGCTGTCAGCCAGTCCCGAAACAGGGCGATGCGATGCTCATAGTTCTCGTCATAGACCGGGTAGGCCTTGGGCTGACGAATAACGCGCCCGTCTATCACATGTCCCGCCGTGACCAGACCCAGCTGAATCAGCTCCTCATCTGCGAGGCGGATCAGATTCTCATCAGGGGACTCCCAGAGCCCATCGCCTTCAAAGCAAAAATACTCGAGGCCAAGGCAGTTGAGGTCGGGATCTGGCACCAGATGCGGTGACCAGGATTTGAAGTTCTGGATGCGCCCGACCTTGACGCCCAACTGGTGGATATAGATCCAGTTGTCATCGAAGCAGTCCACATCCCGCACAATCAGTGCGACGGTAAGAAAGTCACGATAGCGCAGTGATCCGGCGGCAGTCATGACCGGCTCCGGTGGTGCCGGATCGAAGGCTTTGACCAGATCCCGCAGGGCAACGGAGGAAATCACGTGCTGCCCACGGTATTCGTGCTCAACGCCCTCACTATCCTGCGCAAAAACACTCCAGCTGTTGTCGTCCGTGTGTCGTGTGAGGCGCTGCACGTCCATGCCCATGAACACGTCACCGCCCGCATCGCGGACCTGGTCAGCGGCCGCCTCCCACATTTGACCGGGCCCCAGCCGCGGGTAGCGGAATGACTCGATGAGGGTCTTTGGCGTCGCACTGCGCCGGCGAATAAAGGACGGCGTCAGTGCCTGGGCGATGGCCTTGCCCAGGGACAGGCCCTTAATCCGCTGCGCGGCCCAGTCGGCGGAGATTTCCCGACACTTCATACCCCACACCTTTTCCGTGTAGGTTTTGAAAAAAATGTTGAAGAGGCGACGCCCAAACTGGTTAACCACCCAGTCCTCAAAGGATTTCGGATCACGAATCGGGAACAGACGTGCCTTCATGTAGGAAAGGCCGCAATAACAGCTTTCCAGAAAACCCAGCTTGGTCAGTGCATCCAAGGCACTGAGGGGATAGTCGAACAATTTACCGTTGTAAAAAATGCGCGATTTGCGCGGCCGGGTGATGAGCTGATCACCGAGCATGTCATCCCACAAAGCTTCAATCTCCGATGATTTTGAGAAAAACCGATGGCCACCTACATCAAAGCGAAAGCCCTTGTACTGCTCGGTGCGGGAAATCCCGCCCACATGCACAGGGTCCCGTTCCAGCACCGTGACTTTCACACCGGCACGAGCCAGATGACGCGCCGCGGTTAAGCCGGCCGGACCGGCGCCGACGCAGATGACATGCATTGGTGACGACATGCTAGTGATCCCTTGGATAAGGCCGCTGATAATAACGCATCGCGGCTCAAAAGCGCATGGACAAAGACCACAGAAAATTTTTACGCGCGGTTCACAAGTTCGGAGTATGCTGCCGCATAAGTAGAAAGAGGATGGAAATCCCGTGAGTCTTATTCTTCTGGTTGAAGACAATCACGACATTGCCGCCATGGTCGGCGATCACCTCGAAGCCTCCGGCTATGAGGTGGACTACGCGGCAGATGGCCTGACCGGTCTGCATTTGGCCGTCACCGAGAGTTTCGATGCCATCATCCTGGACCTGATGTTGCCGGGCATGGATGGCATGGAAATCTGCAAGAAGCTGCGAGATGACGCGGGTAAAGACACGCCCATTCTCATGCTGACCGCCCGTGACACGCTGGATGACAAGGTGGCCGGCCTGGACGCGGGAGCGGATGACTATCTGGTCAAACCGTTTGAAATGGCGGAACTTGACGCACGGCTTAATGCCATGCTGCGTCGCGCCACCGGTGAAATGACCAGCCAGCAGCTGCGAGTGGCCAATCTGACCCTGAATACGGGCACCTATGAGGTTGAACGCGCCGGACAGGATCTGACGCTAACCCCCATCTGCCTGAAGCTGCTCATTGCGCTCATGAAAGCATCGCCGAAGGTAATCAGCCGTCGCGATCTGGAGCGGGCGGTCTGGGATGATATTGTCCCCGACAGCGATGCGCTTCGCAGCCACCTATACAACCTGAGGAAAGTGATCGACAAGCCGTTCGACCGCCCACTGCTGCATACGGTGCAGGGATTGGGCTATCGACTGGCTGACATCGATGGCGCTTGACCGGGGCCTGACCCGGCGCCTCGGCCGCAGCTTACTGCTGCAGGCCATCTACATCTCCCTGGCGGTGCTGGTGGGCATATTTGTCGCCGCGCGCCTGGTCGAGAACGTCCTGATCGAGCAGGCCCTGCTCGGCGAAGCGGAGTACTACTGGTCCAACGAAGCGGCAGCACCTGGTGCGCCGCCGCCCGACACATCCAACATGACCGGCTACCGGGACGGTTTTCAAGGCGGCATCCCGGAACGGATGCGCAATCTGGACCCTGGCTTTCACCGCCAAAAGCAACCCAAAGAAACCCTGCTGCTGGTCAGCGAGAACAACGGTCAGCGTCTGTATCTGGAGTTTGAGGTTGATCAGGTGGAAGAGTTGGTGACCCTGTTTGGCCTGATTCCGCTGGCGCTGGCATTGACCGTCATTTATCTGTCGCTATTTAGCGCCTACCGGGTCTCACGGCAGGCCGTATCACCCATCGTCAATCTGGCACAGCAGGTCGAACAGTTGGATCCCGCGGCACCCGATGCCAGCCTCCTCGCTATCGACCCTGCCATGGATCCGGATCAGGAGATCCTCGTGCTGTCCGAGGCACTGCAGGACCTGATCAGCAAGGTGTCGGATTTCACGGAACGGGAACGGCGCTTCACCCGTGATGCCAGCCATGAACTGCGCACCCCGCTTACGGTGATCAAGATGGCCGCAGAGCGGCTCATTGCGACTACAGAGGACAACAGTAAGCAGCAGGCCATGGCTGAACGCATTCGCAGCAATTCCACCGACATGATTCGCCTCACGGAAGCCTTTTTGCTGCTGGCACGCGAGTGGGAAGAGGGCCTGGACCGAGACTGGGTAAGTGTTAATGAGATTGCCTGTCTGGAGCTTGAGCGCATGCAAATCATCTATCCGGATGCGCCGATCGAATCGCGTCTGGAAGAGGAGTGCCGACTGCTGGTGCTGGCGCCCATCAAGGTGGTGGAAAGCGTGGTCGGGAACCTTGTGCGCAATGCCTTCGCCTATACAGATGCCGGCAGCGTCACGGTACGCGTTGGGCGGAACACGGTGACCATTGAAGATACGGGTAAGGGCATGGATGCGGAGGAGACTGAGCAGATGTATCAGGCCTTCTTCAGCAAAGGTCGCCAGCGCGGCGGTTTTGGCGTTGGGCTGACCATCGTCAAGCGCCTCACAGACCGATTTAACTGGCAGGTCAGTTTTGAATCGGAACCCGGTGAAGGCACCCAAGTTACCGTCTGCTTCCCCGGTTCCCGCTACGAACACCTCAGCTAAACAGCGAGAGCACCGCTAGACTCCGGCCGGACAAACCGTAAGCCAGCGCCCAGCTCAAAAACCACCACACGACCTTCACCTCTCAAACCGCACACTGTGTCATGTGGTATGCCCACTGTTGTGGATTAAAACGATACAAAATGGGAATAACGATTAAAAATCTGGTGCTTTTCAAGACCGGCTGGTTGGCGTGCGTGTATTTCGCGGCCGGCGGCCAGGCTTGGATTGGCATCGCCGCGGTGGCGTTGGTGGCCGCCGCCCATCTGCTAACGGTACCGAACTGGCGCAAAGAGGCGTTGACGCTGGCCGGCGCCGCACTCATGGGCTTTCTTTGGGAGTCGCTGTTAGTCTGGGCTCAGGTGTTGAACTATCCCACAGCGCCCGGCGCTCATACGCTCGCACCCGGCTGGATCGTCGCCATGTGGGTTCTGTTTGCCACCACCATCAACTACGGATTGAGTTGGGTCAAATACAGCTGGTGGGCAGCCGCTCTGGCCGGAGCCATTGGCGGGCCACTGGCGTTTCTCGGCGGTTCTGCTTTTGGCGCCGTCACCTTCAGCGATACGGTTACCAGCCTTGCCATCATCGGCGCCGGTTGGGCGGTGCTGCTACCCCTGCTGGCACTCATGGCGGACACCATCATTGACAGCACACGCTTTGAGCCGGGCTATCGCCGCGCCCGTCGTGCCACGCTTCTGGAGCAGGCCCAGGTGCTGCTGCACAGTAAGGGACTGGACGACGGCTGATGCGTTCAGGACTGCTGCCTGCGCTACTGCTCGCCGCTTCCTTATCGCTCCATTCAACCCTATCGGTGGCGGAAGATGATGTGCGGGTCTGGGACTTTCGCGTCACGCTCGACGGCAAAGACATTGGCTACCACCGTTTTGCGAGCAGCCCGCAGGGTGGCATGGAGCAGGTCGACATCGAAGCGGAGTTCAAGGTGAAAGTGCTGTTTGTGACAGCCTATCGCTATGCGCATCGTAACCAGGAACAATGGCAGGACGGGTGCCTGCTTCGCATTGAGTCCGAGACCGATGACAACGGCAGCCAATTTACGGTCCGGGGCGAGCGCGTTGATGGCAGCTATCAGATAAAGCATAACGCGGATCTCAGCGAGCACGCCCTAGGCTGCTTGCGAAGCTTTTCCTACTGGGATCCGGGCATACTCGACGCCCAGCGCTTGCTGAATGCACAGACCGGTCTGATCGAAGAAGTAGAGTTCGAATTTCTCGGCACCGAGTCTTTCGCACTGGGCGCCGGGAGCGTCGAAGCCAATCGCTATCGCCTTTCTACTCCTGATAAAGACATCACGCTTTGGTACGAGCAGGACGGCGGGCGCTGGCTCGGCCTGGAAACACTGGCCAAGGGCGATCGGGTGCTTCGCTACGAACCGGATCAACTCCCGCAACGCGCCGGCTAAGCACACAGACAAGATGCCAAGCCTTTTGAGCCAGAGACCGCGTTCGCGTATGCTACGCCCTGTGAGAAGTGTGCAAAACAAGATCGGTTTATGGCAGACGCTGGCGCTGGTCTGCGTATTGCTATGGGCGAACGCGGCGACACTGGCCCATGAGGCCACGCATGACGCCAGCAACGAGCCTGAGGTTTGCCTCAGCTGTCCCTTTGGTGGCGCGCTCGAAGACAGCATCAGCACCTCGGCCAGCCTTTCTTTCGCGCGTCCTGAAGGGGTCGCCGACTGCACGCACAACGATTTTGAGGTCACCCTCGAACCCCGTCACAAGGCCCCAGCGCGGGCACCGCCGAGCACTTCCTGAGCTTACAAAAAAATTCTTTTTTAACGCCGTGATTGCGGCGCTTTTGTGTACTTAGGAAAACTCATGAACAAACTGATTGCCGGAGGCTTGCGCCCTCTGACCCTCGTCCTGGCCCTGCAGGCCGCATTGGCTTCAGCCCAGGATTCATCCATGCCCACCGACCGTGTGCATGGCGACGACCACGATCATGACGCCCTTGAAGAGGTCCTGGTTACGGCAACCCCCATCAATCGCGACGTGGTCGAACTGACACAGTCCGCGACGGTCCTGTCCGGCGCGGCCCTGGCGCGCGAAGCGGCCAACAACCTCGGCGAAACCCTCAGCGGCCTACCCGGACTGGCGGATGCCAGCTTCGGCCAGAATGTGGGCCGTCCCACCATTCGTGGTCAACAGGGCGTTCGCATTGGCGTATTGAACGATGGCATGAACAGCTTTGATGCCGCGGCGATCAGTCAGGATCACGCGGTACCCACGGAACCGTTTCTGGCCGACCGGATTGAGGTGCTGCGTGGACCCAGCACGCTGCTCTACGGCTCTGGCGCCATCGGTGGTGTGGTCAACGTGGTCACCCACACGATTCCCGAGGAAGTACCGGAGGACGGCTTTGGTGGCCGCCTGCTCATTCAGGGCGATACGGCAGCCGATCAACGTATGGGTGCGGCACGCCTGGACTTCGGCAGCGGTGACTTTGCCTTCCATGCCAACGGCTTTGTCCGCCGCACCGATGATTATGAAATTCCCGGCATGGCCGAACTGGAAGGCGACGACGATCACGACAGCGACGAAGACCACAGCGAAGAAGAAGGCGTTGAGGGCATTTTGGAAAACAGCTTCCTCGACAACGAGGGCGGCGCTTTCGGTGGTGCCTGGATTGGCGACAGCTGGCGTGCTGGCCTCTCCTACACGGTTTATGACAGTAACTACGGCATTCCCGGTGGCCATGAGCATGAGCACGGGGAAGAAGACGAAGACCACGACAGCGACGAACCCCATGGCGAGGAAGAAGGTGAAGAGGAAGAAGAAATCGTCACCATCAATCTCGAGTCAAAACGTCTCGACGCGGTATTGAACGGCACCAATCCTTTCTCTGGCTTCACCGAGCTGGACTTTAAAATTGCCGATACGGACTACACGCACACGGAGTTCGAAGGTGAGGAAACCGGCACCGTATTCGATAGTGAAACGCTGGACCTGCGTCTGGAACTGACTCACGAGCCCCTGGGACCCTTCACCGGCACCTTTGGCGCTCAGTGGACCGATAATGACTTCTCCGCGCTCGGGGAAGAGGCCTTTGTTCCGCCCAGCACCACCGAAACGCTGGGTCTATTCCTCGTGGAATCTGCTGAATTCGGCAACCTGCAACTGGACTTCGGTCTGCGTTGGGAAGACACCAGCATCGATTCTTTCCTGATCACCCATGAGCATGAGGAAGAGGGTGAGGAGCATGAAGGTGAGGAAGAGGAAGCGCCGATACCGGCCAGCCGCAGCTATTCGCCCTTTAGCGCCTCCATCGGTGCCCTTTGGCATCTCAGCGAGCGTAGCCATCTGTCCTTCAATGTTGCGCGCGCAGCACGGGCACCGGCGGCAGCGGAGCTCTTCTCCAATGGGCCACACATCGCCACGCAGACCTTTGAAATTGGCGACGTGAATCTGACGGAAGAGCGCAACATGCACTACGAGGCGTCCTGGCGCCTGCATGAAGGCCCGATTACCGGCAGCGTTACCGTTTACGTGGACGACTTTGACAACTTCATCTATCAGGTCGATACCGATGAAGAGGAAGACGGTTTTCCGGTCCGCGTCTGGTCGCAGCAGGATGCTAAGTTCACCGGCGGTGAAGCGGAAGTTCGCTGGGATGTGGGTCGCAACAAAGCCGGCCACTGGCAACTGTTCGGTTTCTATGACCGTGTGCGTGCGGAACTGGCAGACGGCGGCAATGTGCCGCGTATTCCACCCCAGCGCTTTGGTTTCGGTGTGGACTGGGATCGCGAGGCCTGGGCCGCTAACGTGACCTGGATCAATGCCGACGCACAGAATCGGACCGCTGAGTTTGAGACGGCCACTCCGGGCTACGATCTGCTCAATGCGGACCTGTCCTTCTATCTGCCCGTGAGCGACGGTTTTGATCTCGAATTCTTCCTGCAGGGTCGTAACCTGCTGGATGAGGACATTCGCAACAGCACGTCCTACCTCAAGGATCAGGCGCCGCAGATCGGCCGTAACTTCGTGTTCGGCGTTCGCAGCACCTTCTAAAGCTGGACCATGCGTCCCATCACCCCATGCGCTAGCATGGGGTGATGACGATCCGCAGCTTCCAAGGCAAGACCCCGATTATCGGCCGCAATTGCTGGATTGATCCGCAGGCCTGCGTGATCGGGGATGTGGAACTGGGTGACGAAAGCTCAGTCTGGCCCATGACCGTCATTCGCGGCGACATCCACCGCATTCGCATTGGTCAACGCACCTCGGTACAAGACGGCTCCGTCTTGCACGTCACTCACGACGGCCCCTTTAACCCCGGCGGCTACCCGCTCTCTATCGGCGATGAAGTCACCATTGGTCATCAGGTGATGCTGCACGGCTGTAGCCTGGGCAACCGCATTCTGGTGGGCATGGGCGCCATGGTAATGGACGGAGCGACGGTTGAAGATGAGGTCATCATCGGTGCTGGCAGCCTGATCGCACCCGGCAAAACCTTACGCTCCGGTTATCTCTATCTCGGTCGCCCGGCTAAAGCCGTGCGGGAGTTGACCGAAGAAGAAACTAGCTTTTTCAGCTATACGGCCGAGCGCTATGTTAGCGTCGCCCGAGATTACCTGACCGCTCGCTGAGCGGCTCTTGCACGGCGCCTGCGAGTCCGAGGGGTGGAAGCACAGACACGAGGCAAAAAGAATTTTTAGGCAGCCTTTTGTGCGTTGCCATCAGACCCAATATCATGGGTTCAGTCCTTAGCCAACACCCACTGGGGGAATAGCCATGACGCATGAACTACCCGCCCTGCCCTACGCGCAGGACGCCCTTGAGCCCGTCATCTCAGCAGAGACCATCGATTATCACTACGGCAAGCATCATCAGGCCTATGTGACCAATCTGAACAATATGGTGCCCGGCACGGCCTTTGAAAACGCCAGCCTGGAAGACATCATCATGCAGGCTGACGGCGGGCTCTTTAACAACGCTGCACAGGTCTGGAACCACACCTTTTACTGGAACGGCCTCAGCCCGGAAGGTGGTGGCGCTCCGTCAGGCGCCCTCGGTGCAGCCATCGACGACACCTTCGGCTCTTTCGATGCTTTCAAGGAAGCATTTATCAAGTCCGGCATCGGCAATTTTGGTTCTGGCTGGACTTGGCTGGTCAAAAACGCGGACAACAGTATCGCCATCGTCAATACCGATGATGCGGCCAACCCCATGACCGACGGCCAGACGCCCCTGCTGACCATTGACGTCTGGGAGCATGCCTACTACGTGGATTACCGCAACGCCCGGCCGAAATATCTGGACGAGATCTGGAAGCTGGTTAACTGGGACTTTGTGGCCGCCAACTACGGCAGCTAATCCCGGCTATCGCCCAAAAAACCCGGCTCGTCGCCGGGTTTTTTATTATCGAAAGCGTTTCCTGCGCCGTCAGTTCTTCACCACTAACCAAGTGCCCGCCAGTACGAGCCCAAGCCCCAATAGCTTGGCACCATTAACCGGCTGCACCGGGGTAAGCACGCCGAAATGATCCAGCAGCGTGCCGGCTACCATTTGCCCCAGGATCAGCAACACCACCAGCGCTGTGGCACCCAGCACCGGCACGGTCACAATCGTCAGGCTCACATAGACGGCACCCAATAGCCCCCCTACCCAGGCCCACCAAGGCAGCGCCAGGGCACCGGGCC
>JABSSV010000387.1 GCA_013213875.1 Lysobacterales bacterium | reverse complement strand
TAGGCACAAAAGGGCTGCTATGCTATGCCTATGGTCCCCGTGCGTCACTTTAACGCTGCACTCACCCGTCGCGCCTACTGGCTGGCGGTCTTGCTACCGCTGATGCTGCCACTTGGCTGGCTTCTGCGGGACCTGCCCGGCATCGGATGGCTGCATGCCTGGCTGATTCCCCTGGGGCTCTACCTGCTCCTTCCCCTCGCCGATGGCTTGCTGGGGCGGGACGTGAGCGATCCGCCCCCGAATAGCGCCACAAACAGCGGTGAAACCATCATTTTGTGCAGTGCCTCGGCAAGCTGGGCTCTGGTTTTGCTTTGGGCGCTGATCGAGGCCTCAAAGGGTCCGGATGCAGTAAGCGCCTGGACCCTGGCCGGCCTGACCCTGTCGCTGATCAACCTGGGGGGCGTCATCGCCATCAACGTTGCCCATGAACTGATCCATCGCCGCTCCCGTTGGCAACGAACAGTGGGCACGCTGTTGCTGTGCGGGGTTTTTTTCCCCTGTTTCAAGCTGGTGCACCCTCGATGGCATCACGCCAAAGTTGCCACGGCAGATGACCCCAGCTCCGCACCCAGAGGCAGCAACGTGTATTGGCGTGCGCCCCGGGCCTGGTGGCTCAATACGCGCCGAGGATTCCTGCTGGCCGCCGGCGACGCGCGCCGCCGCGGGCGCCCGGGCTGGCTGAATGAAATGGTCGGCTGGTATGGGCTCAGCCTGGGACTCGCCCTGGCGACGCTGCTGGCTTTGGGTCCTCTGGCAACCGGTCTCTTTCTGATTCAGGGCATAGGTGCCGCCTTGCTGCTCGAGGTGATCAACTACGTGGAACACTACGGTCTCCGGCGCCCCTCCGAGCCAGGTAGCAGACCCGGACTGCAACACAGCTGGGATTCGAGCTATTGGCTCAGCAACGCGCTGTTGCTCCAGCTGCCGCGCCATGCAGACCACCATGTGAATCCCGGACGCCCCTACCCCGCCTTACGCCGCAGTGGAACGGCGCCCCAGCTGCCGGTTACTTACTCACTGGCCGTGCTGCTGGCGCTGCTACCGCCGCTCTGGTGGCGTCTAATGGATGACCATCTGCCACAGGAAGAGCACGCGACCGACTGCGGCGCCCGCCCCATTCCGTAAGGGCTACGCCGAACAGAATCAGAGCCAGACCCAGCAGAATCCGGGCACCAATCGGCTCCTGCAACACCCAAGCTGCCGTCAGTACCGCCCAGGCCGGTACGCCGTAGGTGACCTGCGCCGTGAACACCGGTCCGGGACCTTGCACCAGCCGAAAGTACAGCACGCTGGCAAGCCCGGTACTGATCAGGCCCAGCATCAACAGCGCCAGCACTGCGGATAGCGGCAGCGGCCAGACCACCATAGACAGGTCATCCATGGCGGCTGGTGCCGTCAGCAGAGAAGCCAACAACATGGTGCCCGTTGCCAGTACCAGCGGCGGCTGGGAGGCCGCGTAGCGGCGCGCATACACACTGTTCATGGCGTAACAAAAAGCCGCCACCAGCACCGCTAGCAGACCAAGCAGGTGGGGGTTGTTGCGCAGGCCCGCAGCAACATCACCCTCCACCAGCAGGCAGACTCCCGCAAAGCCGAAGACCAGACTGGAAAACTGCCAACCGGAAGCCCGCTCACGCGGCAGGAACACCCATGCTAAAAAAAACACCAGCAATGGCGTTATCGCCATGAGCACCCCGGTTTCCGCGCTGCCGATAAAGAGCTGTGCCCAGGCGGTTAGACGCATGGGCAAGAAGGTGCCCAGTAAAGCGATGATCAACCAAGGAAACCAGGAACGGCTGGGACGTGGCAACCCCTGCCCGCTGGCCAGCAGCGCAGCCACCAGCACCAGAAATCCCAATAGCAGCCGAACCATCACCAGCACCGAAGGCGGCACTGCAGCCAATGCCAATTCGTTAAACACGAATGATGTGCCCCAGAAGATGGTCAGGGAGAAGAGGACAAACCAGTCATTGATGGAAGCGCGTTGCGTCATGACATCAGTATCACCGCTGGTCGGTGAAACTGTCGTACATGAAACGCCCCGCGCCGTACGAAACCCTGACACTCGACCCGCGTTTGGTGCGCGCCCTGCGCTCCGATCACGCCGGTGAGGCCGGCGCTGTGGAGATCTATCGCGGCATGCTGGCGTGTACCCGCAACCCGCAGTTGCGGCGCTTTGCAGAAACACATTTGCGCACGGAGCAGCAGCACCTGGCCTTTTTTGACAGCTGGCTTAGCCCTGCTGGCCGTAGTCATGCCCTCCCCCTCTGGCGCCTGGCAGGATGGCTGTTAGGAGCAGTGAGTGCTTTGGGCGGCGCCCGCATGGCCTTTCAGACGGTCAGGGCGGTGGAAAGCTTTGTTGACGATCACTACGCGGCGCAGCTCCAGCTGCTGGCACCGGCGACAGAGCTGATCGTGCTCGCCGATACGATCGCATCCTTCCGCGAGGATGAGCTGGAGCATCGAGACGACGCAGCACTGTACCCCGGGAATTTTTCAGCAGCACAGGGTCATCCTGACTGCGAACAATTTCTTCCAGGTTCCAGACCATCTCGGAAGTTTGGGTGACAGCCGTGGGCGCGCTGACAACTGTGCC